>JBIJDQ010000166.1:0-5600 GCA_044344025.1 Rhodoferax sp. | reverse complement strand
CACAGCGTTTGGCTGCGGACTTGCTGAAGGTGGTGGCGCGCAAACAAACCAAGGCACCACCTGCCACGCTAGGTACGGCGCCGATCAAAGAGCAAGTCATCCACTTCATCAACAAAAAGCTGCCAGGTGGTTTGCCCAAGAAGACCGCCCGTGCCTTGCTGGACATTGAAGACAAAGACTACGTGCCGATCATCCGCAACCCGAAGACCACCACGGCCGAGACCGAGGCCGTGTTTTACTTCCCTGGTTGTGGCTCAGAACGCTTGTTCAGCCAGGTGGGGCTGGCCACACAGGCCATGTTGTGGCACGCTGGTGTGCAAACTGTGTTGCCACCCGGCTATTTGTGTTGTGGCTACCCGCAGCGCGGTGGCGGTGACTTTGACAAGGCTGAAAAAATCATCACCGATAACCGGGTTCTGTTTCACCGGGTGGCCAACACGCTGAATTACCTCGACATCAAGACCGTGGTGGTCAGCTGTGGCACTTGTTACGACCAGTTGCAGGGGTACAAGTTTGAGGATATCTTCCCCGGCTGTCGCATCATTGACATCCATGAGTATTTGCTTGAAAAAGGTGTTACCTTGGCCAATGCCGGGGCTTATCTGTTTCACGACCCCTGTCACAGCCCGATGAAACTGCAAGAGCCGATCAAGACAGTGAAGGCATTGCTGGGTGACAACGTGATCCAGTCGGATCGGTGTTGCGGTGAGTCTGGCACACTGGCCCTGAACCGGCCTGACATATCGACCCAAGTGCGTTTTCCCAAGGAGGAAGAGATTCGCAAGAACGAGCTGGCACTGCGTGAAAAAGCGGCCTTGAGCCCCAAGCAGAACATCAAGATGTTGACATCGTGCCCAGCCTGTTTGCAGGGCTTAAGCCGCTACGGCGAAGACCTGCAAAATGGCTTGCTGGAAGCCGATTACATTGTGGTGGAAATGGCACGCCAGATATTGGGTGAGCAATGGATGCCTGATTACGTCAAATTGGCCAATGGTGGCGGTATTGAGCGGGTGCTGGTTTGACCGGTTCCCGGCATGTTTTAACAAAGCAGGTCATTCTCAGGTTTTGCCGGGGCGAGATGACTTGAAAAATGGAGATGACACATGGCAGGTTTGCAATCCGGTGCGCCCGCACCTCAACATATCACCGTGCATAGCCAGTCACGGGTGCTGGAAATCAGCTTCTCAGACGGGGCCAGTTTTCGCATACCGTTTGAGCTGATGCGCGTCTACAGCCCTTCAGCCGAAGTGGCCGGCCACGGACCCGGGCAGGAAACCCTGCAAACCGGCAAACGTGATGTGACCTTGAGCGGGCTCGAGCCTGTGGGCAATTACGCCGTGCAGCCAACTTTTTCTGATGGCCATGAGTCCGGCATCTTCTCCTGGGATTATTTGTATTTCCTGGGCTCTGAGCAGGACAAGCTGTGGGCTGACTACACGGCGCGACTGCAAGCCGCAGGGGTTGATCGGGATGCGCCCATGCCTGAAAAAGCTGGCAGCAGTTGCGCCAGCCATTGACACTTTACTTGGAACTTTGCCGATGAGCACCACCCATTTTGGATACAAAAACGTTGAGGAAACGGACAAAGCCAAGCATGTGAAGAGCGTGTTTGACTCTGTGGCATCCAAATACGATGTGATGAACGACCTGATGTCAATGGGTTTGCATCGGGCCTGGAAAGCCTACACCATCACCGTGGCACATGTGCGCGAAGGTGACAAGGTGCTGGACATTGCCGGGGGCACCGGCGATCTGGCCATGGCGTTTGCCAAAAAAGTTGGCAAAACAGGGCAGGTGGTGCACACCGATATCAACGAGGCGATGCTACGCACGGGGAGAGACCGGTTGGTAGATGCTGGTATCGTGGTGCCCACTGTGGTTTGTGACGCAGAAAAGCTGCCCTTTCCAGACAATCACTTCAATCTGGTCAGTGTGGCCTTTGGCTTGCGCAACATGACGCACAAAGATGTGGCCCTGAAAGAGATGAGTCGGGTATTGAAACCTGGCGGCAAGTTGCTGGTACTGGAGTTTTCCAAAGTGGCCAAACCGCTGGAAAAGGCCTACGACTGGTATTCCTTCAAGGTGTTGCCCAAGCTGGGTGAAATGGTGGCCGGTGATGCGTCCAGCTACCAGTACCTAGCCGAATCGATTCGCATGCATCCGAGCCAGGAGGAGCTCAAATCCCTGATGAAGGTTAGTGGCTTTGGCCATGTGGACTACCACAATATGACGGGTGGTCTGGTAGCCTTGCATGTGGGAATTAAATGTTGAGTGGAGTTGGTCGATAAATTTAATGACGTTAATAAATACAGGAGACAGCATGAAGAGATGGCTTTGGTTGGTGACTTTGAGTTTGGGCTTGCTTGCCGGGCATGCGGAGGCCGCAAAGCGCATGGGCGGTGGCAAGTCATTCGGGCAGCAGTCCAGCAATGTGACCCAGCGCCAGGCTGCTCCTGCAACGCCGGGGGCACCTTCACAGGCAGCAACAAACACCGCAGCCAAGAGCCCCGCTGCTGCTGCACCCGTAGCGGCCCCCAAGAAGCCTTGGGGGGCCATGCTCGGTGGCTTGGCCGCAGGTTTGGGTCTGGCGTGGTTGGCCAGTTCTCTTGGCTTGGGTGAGGCCATGGGGCAGTTCATGATGTTTGCCTTGCTGGCGCTGGTGATCATGATGGTTGTGGGGTGGTTTATGCGTTCCCGCAAAAACAAGGGAAGCCCACAGGCTGCCTCGCCTTTTGCTTTTCAGGGCGCGGGTGCCGGTGAGGCCGCTGCACCAGCCAGTTACCGCCCGGAAAATGTTGGCAACGACGCCTCAGCCCGGCCTTGGGAGCGCACCACCACAGCCTTTGAGAGTACGGCTGCTGCGGGCACTACTGCCGCTGCGGGCTCAATGATTGGCTCCGGTCTGGGCGGCTCTCAGTCTTGGGGTGTTCCTGCCGGGTTTGATACCGAAGGGTTCCTGCGGGCGGCAAAGACCAACTTTGTGTCTTTGCAAGCAGCTTGGGACAAATCTGACATTGGTGCCCTGCGCATCATGATGACCGACACCATGCTCAAAGAAATCCAGTCGCAGCTGGCAGACCGGGAGGCTCACACAGGTGGGCCATTGAATCTGACCGAGGTCGTAATGATCGAAGCGCATTTGCTGGGTATAGAAGATTTGGGTGAGACTTACATGGCCAGCGTCGAGTTCTCCGGCATGATCCGTGAAGAACCATCGGCTGGTCCGAACCCATTCCGTGAAGTCTGGAACATGACCAAGTCCAAGAATGGTGCAAGTGGCTGGTTGGTGGCAGGGGTTCAAGCCCTGCAGTAAGTAAAGCGTTTTAAATTCAGTGAATAATCGGGGACTATGGCAACACAGTCCCCTTTTTCTTTGGTGGAGGATTTCCTCCAAAAACTTCCACTCCCGAACTTGCAGCCGCCTGCGTGGGCGGTCAACGAGGTACAGCGACGCGTTGTGCTGCTACTCAACCATGTGCTGATGCAAGAAAGCGAAGCCATGACACGTCTGGCGCGTCAAAAGGGACAGGTCATGCTGGTGCAGTGGCGGTCATTCAGCTTCAAGCTGGCCGCCACACCCGCTGGGCTACTGGATTTGGCAGCCCCCGAGGCGGTGCCTGACCTGACCATGACGCTGACAAATGAGTCACCCCTGGCCTTGGCGCAAGCGGCTTTTCGTGGTGAGAAGCCAGGTGTGCGCATTGAGGGTGACGTGCAATTGGCTGCCGAGGTCAATTGGCTGACCGAGCATGTGCGCTGGGACCTGGAGGAAGACCTGGCTCGTGTGATGGGAGATGTGCCCGCTCACACCCTCAGCCAGGCAGCAAAAGCCATGACATCGACCTTGCGTCAATTTATCTCCAAAGCTGCTGAATTTGTGCCAGGTCAGTCGGCCAAATGACACGTCTTTTTCGTGGTTTTTTCATCCTGTGGGTGCTGTTGCGGCATGGTCTGGATGAGCTGGTACTGACCAGTTTTAACAAGCCCTGGCTGCTGGCCCTTTCGCGTGTACTTACGTTTGGGCGCAAGCTCGATGCCCCACGCGGTCAACGCATTCGCCAGGCACTTGAAAGCCTCGGACCGATTTTTGTCAAGTTCGGCCAAGTCTTGTCAACCCGGCGTGACCTGTTGCCGGTTGATATTGCCGATGAACTGGCCATGCTTCAAGACCGTGTGCCCCCGTTTCCGAGTGAGGTGGCGATTGCCATCATCGAGCGCGCCTTCAAACGCCCGGTGGACGAGATATTTGTGTCCTTTGAGCGGCAACCGATCGCCAGCGCATCGATTGCCCAGGTGCATTTTGCGGTGCTCAACGACAAACACGGCAACCACCGGGACGTGGCCGTAAAGGTGTTGCGCCCCGGCATGCTGGATGTCATCGATAAAGACCTGGGTTTGCTGCGGATGATGGCGGGTTGGGTCGATCGCTTCTCGGGAGATGGCCGGCGACTCAGGCCACTTGAAGTGGTTGCCGAGTTTGACAAATATCTGCATGATGAGCTTGACTTGGTGCGTGAGGCATCCAGTGCAGCGCAGTTGCGCCGCAACATGGCTGGCCTTGACCTGGTGTTGATCCCGGAAATGTTTTGGGATTTCTGCATGCCCGATGTCATGGTCATGGAGCGCATGAACGGTGTGCCCATTAACCAGGTTGACCGTTTGCGTGCGGCTGGTGTAGACATCCCAAAACTGGCCCGTGACGGGGTCACACTCTTTTTTACCCAGGTGTTTCGGGATGGTTTTTTTCACGCCGACATGCACCCCGGAAACATTCAGGTCAGCCTGGACCCGGCCACGTTTGGCCGTTACATCTCGCTGGACTTTGGTATTGTGGGTACCTTGACCGAAGTGGACAAAGAGTACCTGGCGCAAAACTTCACCGCATTTTTTCGGCGCGACTACAAGCGTGTGGCAGAGTTGCACATTGAATCAGGTTGGGTGCCTGCGGCAACCCGCGTAGATGAACTTGAGGCAGCCGTGCGCGCTGTTTGCGAGCCTTACTTTGACCGACCCTTGAAAGAAATTTCTTTGGGCATGGTGTTGATGCGCTTGTTTCAGACCTCCAGGCGGTTCCAAGTTGAGATTCAGCCGCAGTTGGTGCTGTTGCAAAAGACCCTGCTCAACATTGAGGGTTTAGGGCGGGAGCTTGATCCCGAGCTTGATTTATGGCACACCGCCAAGCCTTTTCTTGAGAAATGGATGCTGGACGAGATTGGACCTAAAAAATTGCTCGATGAGCTGGGCAAAGAAGCTCCGCGCTATGCCAAGTTGCTGCCGGAGTTGCCTCGTCTGCTCTTTGACTTTCTGCAAAACCCGCGATCGACCAACAGCAATGCAGAGTTGCGTGCTTTGCTGGTGGAGCAAAAACGCACCAACCGTTTGTTGCAGACGATTGTTTATGGCGGAATTGGCTTTGTGCTGGGCTTGATCGTGATGCAGATGTTGGTGCGCGTCCGACTTTTCTAGCAGACGGGTGGCGATAACACCGCGTCCTAACGTCGCGACTTTATAATCAAAAACTTTGCGATACTTTATTAAGTCAAAACACCATGCCAATTTATGCCTACAAATGCAGTGCCTGCGGATTTGCCAAGGATGTG
>JBIJDQ010000164.1:0-5631 GCA_044344025.1 Rhodoferax sp. | reverse complement strand
ATCGGGCTCATGTAGGGACCCATCAGCCCACTCACAAAGGCCATAGGCAACAAGGCGGCAATGACGGTCAGTGTGGCAAGGATGGTGGGGCTGCCAACCTCGTCCACCGCAGCCGGAATAAGCTCACGCAGGCTGCGCTCCGGGTAAAGGTTTTGATGCCGGTGGATGTTTTCCACCACCACAATGGCATCGTCCACCAAAATACCGATTGAAAAAATCAGGGCGAATAAGGACACGCGGTTCAGCGTGAATCCCCAGGCCCATGACGCAAACAGGGTGGCCATCAGGGTCAAAATCACCGCTGCGCCCACAATCACTGCTTCACGCCGCCCCAGCACAAACCCCACCAGCAAAATCACCGATCCCGTGGCGAATGCCAGTTTTTGAATCAGTTTGTTGGCTTTTTCCGCCGCCGTTTCACCGTAATCACGCGTGATGGTGGATTGAATGTTGCTGGGTATCACCGTATTGCTAAGCTCAAGAACGCGCTGGCGCACAGCACCTGACACATCCACTGCGTTGGTTCCCGGCTTTTTGGTCACGGTCAGGGTCAGTGCCGGATAGACACCACCAGCCGGCACGGCTGATGCCGGAGAATTGGCTGCCACTGCGGCACCTGGCGTGTACCAAACGTAACGCTGGGGCAGTTGGGCACCGGCTTCAATACGCGCCACTTCACGCAAAAACACTGGCAACCCTTTGCTGACCCCCACCACCAAGTCACCCACATCCTGGGCCGAGCGCAAAAACTCACCGGTTTCCACTTTCAGCATCTGACCACCTGGCACCTGGGGGTCAAGCACGGCACCTGACGGCATGCTGGCATTGGCCGCAGCCAGCATCGCCTTGAGGCTCAGCACATCCACGCCCCGCTCACGCAGACGCGCCGGGTCCAGCCACACATGCACCGCCTGATTCGGTCCGCCGATGGTCTGGACCTCACGCGTACCAGGCACACGTTTCAACTCGGCCTCCATCGTGTGAGCCACCCGCTCAAGGTCAACCGCTGCCGTGGCATCTTTGCTCCACAGGGTGACGGCCAGCACCGGCACGTCGTCAATGCCCTTGGGTTTGACAATGGGAGTGAGCGTGCCCAGCTCTCGCGGCAACCAATCCTGGTTGGCATTGAGCACGTCATACAGACGCACCAGCGCATCGGTGCGGGGCACGCCCACCTTGAACTGCACCGTCATCACAGCCAAACCGGGTCGTGCCACAGAGTAGGTGTGCTCAATGCCCGCTATTTGACTTAGCACCTGCTCGGCCGGGCGCGCCACCATGTTGTGCACGTCAGCACTGCTGGCCCCCGGAAACGGAATCAGCACATTTGCCATGGTCACATTGATTTGCGGCTCTTCCTCGCGGGGAGTCACCAACACCGCAAAAGCGCCCAGCAGCAGCGCCACCAGCGCCAGCAATGGCGTGATCGCGTTGAGCTTGAACGCTAGCGCCAGCCGCCCGGAAATACCCAGATTGGAGTTGTTTGCCATGCTCTTCTCACTGCACGGGGTTGGCAACCGCCTGGGCACCCGTCAGGCCGGCACGTACCGGGTCGAGCGCGACCCGATCTGTGTCACTCAGGCCAGCAAGCACCTCAATGCCTTGTGCACCATGCTCACTGCCCAATCGAATCGCCTTGAGCGCAAACCCTTTGTTTGACACCACGTAAACCGCCGTCAACTCGCCCCGGCGCAACACCGCAGAGGCCGGAATCACCAGCCGCTGCGACTGCCCGGCGGCAAACCGCACCCGCAGTTGCTGACCTGGCATCAAACCCTTCGCGGCGGTGGCGGGCAACTCAAGCCGCCATTCGACCGTCTGGGACACGGCATCTGCCATGGGCAAATGGCTGATCTGGCTGGGGCGAATCCACTGCAGGGAGCCGTCGGGCGCATTCAGTTGCACCTCAATCACCGGATTGCCCTTGAGCTGGGTTGCGCGCGACACCGGCATTTGCACCACGGCACGCATCGGCAGAGGCGCATACAAGGTCAGCAGTGGCTTGCCCGGAAAGGCCAAGTCACCAGCCTCAGACAGTGTTTGCAACACCCAAGCATCAAACGGTGCCGTGACCCGGGTGAATCCTTGGGTCAGGCCGGACTGCTTCTCACCAGCGGTGGCTTGGTCACGCGCGGCCTGCGCCGACTTGAGTTGGGCATCAGCGGTGTCCATGGCGGCGGCGCTGATGAAGCCTTTGGCCAGCAGGTCACGGGTGCGGTCAAAGTTGGCCTGCGCGTTGCGCAACTCGGCTTGCGCCTGCGCCGCCTGGGCACGGCTGCGCTGCACCCCGGTTTGTGTTTCGCGGTCATCAATGGTTGCCAGCAGCTGCCCGGCGCGCACCGGGTCACCGGCTTTGATAGCCAAGGCAACGATGCGCCCCGAGGCTTGCGCAGATACCGTGCTTTGTTTAACGGGTTGCGCCACGCCGTCCAACTCAAAGCCGAGCCCTACAGACTTCAGTTGCACCGCAGCCGCGTTAACTGTCACCGGCGTTTGCGCCTGCGCAGGCACAACCCAAAAAAAGGACGTGGCCGCCATTAAGACCAGAGCCGCAGAACGCGACGTCGGCCGCACTCTTGACAATAAAAACAGTTGCATAGAGCATCCTTCAATATACTAGGCTTAGTATATTGGAATACCCCCACCAGTACAGAAGAACGACTAAAAACCCAACAAAACCCCTTCATAAAACATGGGGTTGGGAGACAGTTGATGCCTTTCTGGACTCTCTCAACGGACTGGTGTTCACCGGCAACCACAGTATTTTGCTGGGTACCAATTGCCGTTTTGCGCCCCCACCTGATTGGGTTTGCCAGAAGCCAACTCAGCAGCAACCTGTCTTTTCAACATCCATCGCAAGGTTAAATCTACTGGCTTAAAGCCGGTCATGTTTTGAAAAATCTAGGTGTAATCCTGAGTTTGCATTGCCCCAAGGTGCGGCACACTCACGCCTTGATCAAACTGGTGAATCGCTTAAATGAAAAAAAAATCTCTGGAACCAGGAACGTCCCGCCTCAGGTCGCAGCAATCGTCGCAGGTCGTCACGTTAGACATGGTGGCAAAAATGGCGGGGGTATCACCCAGCACGGTGTCTCGAATACTTAATGGCAGCGCAGTGGTGAGCGAGGCCAAACGGGAGTCGGTAGACATTGCGGTGGCCACACTGGGTTTTGTTCCCAATCCTGTCGCTCGGGGCTTGGCGGGTGGGCGCACCCTGAGCATTGGGGTGATCACGCAAGCCATTGACAGCCCTTTTTATGGGCTGGCCCTCAGGGGAATTGAGCAGGAGCTTGACCGCGCCGGTTACAGCGCCCTGTATGTCAGTGGGCATTGGGATGCAAAAGAAGAAGCCAAATGTATTGACGTGTTGCGATCACGCCGTGTCGATGCCATGATTGTGCTAAGTGGCAAGTTGTCGGACCAAGTGCTTAAAACTTGTGCCAAAACAATGCCAGTGGTTGTAACGGGCCGGTCATTGAGTGCGCCCGGCTTGTTTTCACTGAACTTTGACAGCTTTGAAGGTGGGCGTTTGGCTACCCAGCACCTGATCGATTTGGGTCATCGACGCATTGTTTTCATCAGTGGTGTCACTAACCACCCGGACGCTGCCGAGCGTTTGAGGGGTTATAGGGCGGCATTGGCGTTGGCTGGCATAAGTTACGACCCGGTCTTGGTTGCATCCGGTGATTTTCGCGAGGAAAGCGGTTTGCGCGCAGTCAATCAGTTGATCGCCAAGGGGCAAAAATTCACCGCCATTTTCGCCGCCAACGACCAAATGGCGTTTGGCGCAGCACTTGGCTTGAATCGGCATGGTTTGCGGGTGCCGCACGATGTGTCTCTGATCGGGTTTGACGACTTGCCCATGGCCATGTACGCCGTTCCCCCACTGAGCAGTGTGCATGAATCAGCGTACGAATTGGGGTGCTTGGCGGCCATTTCTGTTTTGCAGTTGCTCAATGGCACCAAACCATCCGGTAGCGTGCCTGCCCCACGTCTCGTAGTGCGAGAGTCAAGTGGGCCTGTCGCCACCAATTAGTTGTCAGACCCCGGGATTTCCCTAGGCTAAATACCCGCATACCTGAATAAAATGAAAGCGCTTTCACGATTTTTGAAAGTCGTGTGCCTTGTTTTTAAAGAGTGATCCGAGCTCAGCGCCAATAATTTTGGAGAAAAAGATGCATAGGTTGATGCAGTTGAGGTACATCCTCCAAGGGGTATTGGCGCTAGGCATGGTGTTTTTGTCGAATGCGTTTGCCCAGCAATCGCTGACCATTGCTGCCTTTCCAGCGGTGGATGAAATTGTTCGCTCCGCGATTCCCGCCTGGAAAAAGTTGCATCCCAATGTGGACATCAAAGTTGTGAGTCGGCAATTTGCTGACCACCATACAGCGATGACCACCGCGCTTTCCACATCCTTCTATCTGCCAGATGTGATGGCACTGGAGGTTGGTTATGTTGGACGGTTTGCCCAGGGCGGTGGCCTTGAAAATTTGGCCAAAGAGCCCTACAACATCCAGAAGTTTCAAGCGCGTTATGTGCCTTACGCGTACGCCCAAGCGACGAACCGGGCTGGCGCTGTGGTGGCTGCGCCCGCTGACATTGGGCCAGGTACCTTGCTCTACCGTGCAGATATTCTTTCCAGGGCCAAGATCACTGAGGCGGAACTGACTCGTTCATGGGACAGTTATGTGGACTCAGGCATCAAGATCAAGGCGGCAACCGGGTCGTATTTGATGGCGCATGCCCGTGACATGAAAGACATTTTGATTCGTGCCGGCATCAAACCAGGTGAGGGCCTGTACTTTGATGGTCAATCCAATGTGTTGGTGAATACACCAAGGTTTGTCCGGGCGTTTGAATTGGCGCGCAAAGTGCGCCAGAACAAGCTGGATGCAAGGGTAGGCGCCTGGACCAATGAATGGTCTGAGGGCTTCAAGCGTGGCACCATTTCAACCCAAATGACGGGAGCTTGGTTGGCCGGACACCTGAACAACTGGTTGGCACCAGATACCAAGGGGCTTTGGCGCGCTGCGCAATTACCAGAGAACGCGTTTGCTGCATACGGTGGGACTTTTTTTGCGATTGCCAGAGGCGCTCCGTCAGCGCACAAACTGCTGGCTTGGGAGTTCATTCAAATGATGACGCTCAACCGTGAGCTCCAGCTCAGTGCATTCAAGGCGCAAGATGCCTTCCCCGCGTTGCTGGAGGCCTATGACGACCCATTTTTTGAGTTGCCCATTGCTTTCCTGGGTGAGCAAAAGGCACGCCTGGGTTGGCGTGAAGCGACCAAGAAGATTGTTGCGGTCAGTGTCCACAAGCAAGATGCATTTGCGGATGAAGTCATCAACACAGAGCTTGACAAAGTGCTGGACCGTGGCAAAGACATTACGCTGGCATTGGCTGATGCGCAGCGTTTGCTGCAAAAGCGTGCACTTCGCTGATGCAGGACGAAGATATGTTTGTTTCTTCACGACTGAACAGAAAGTGTGTTTGCCATGACTTTGCCTAGAGCTTTCCGGTTGTCGCCAAAATGGGCGCCCTATGTGTTCATCAGCCCGTTTTTGTTGTTGTTTCTGGTGTTTGGCGTGTTTCCGTTGGGCTTTTCCTTGTACCTGGCGTTTCAGTCTTGGG
>JBIJDQ010000163.1:0-5646 GCA_044344025.1 Rhodoferax sp. | reverse complement strand
GTCGTTATGCTGGACGGCATTGGCATACACCGTGCGCAGCGCCATCTTCAAACGCCAGGCGCGTGCACTCTTCAAGGTGGAGTGCTGCAGCCAGTGCATGGCGTTGGTCTGCTTGACACTCCAACCATCCGGGTTGCGGCGCATGCCCCAGGTCAGGCTCTTGAGCAATTTGCGGTCGTTGTCCCCAAGTGCCTGCTTCACCGCTTTGGGTTGCGTACGGGTTTCTTCTTGGCGCACCTCATCCATCGCCTTGTGGGCCATGGCGACAATGTGGAAGCGGTCGTAACTGATTTGCGCCTCTGGCAGTGCCTGTCCAACCCCTTTGGCAAAGGCTGCACTCATGTCTTGGCAGACGTGTTTGATGTGCTTGGGGTCGCCACCATGGGCCTTGAGGTCTGCAGCGAAATCCACCACTGTTTGGTGATCACGTCCCTCGCAGGCAAACAGCAGACGTTTCTTTTCAAGGTCGTGCACCACGGTGATGTAGTTCTGGCCTTTGCGCAGACTGGTCTCATCGATACCGACGATCTTCACCTCAGACATGTCTTCAAGTTTGCGCGCCGTATGCACGTAATGTTCAATGCGTCGCCATAACTGCTTGTCTGTGCAGCGCAGCAGTTGTGCTGCTTGACGTACGGGCAGGTCCTGGCAGAGCGACAAGGCCAGCGCTTCAAACAATGCCGTAAAGCCGCTTCCTTCGCGCGCCCAAGGCACTTGCATTTGCGTGGTCTTGCCGCAACCACTGCAGGCAATGCGGGGTACCTCGGCGTGTAGCCATGCTTCGTATTGAAAGAAATCCAGATGTCGCCAGTCGCGCTTTTGTCGGTCATGAATACCTTGGTCAGCCAAGCCGCACGCGGGACAAATCAGCCGCTTGGCATCGCAGGCGAGGTCAAAGTCGATGCGCCGACGGGCTGTGTCGAGGTTAACTTTTTCAACGCGCCACGGTGCAGACAAACCCAGTGCACTGGTGAACAAGGATTCGATTTCAATACCCATTTGTGAACTACAGATTGGAACGAGACAACCGCCCCGTGGATTTGTGGACAACTCGCCAGCGAGTTGCCCACAAGCCCCACCGGACTCGACTACTACATTGTATTTTTCCAGTCAAGTTCCACACGGAATGACGAAGGGCCCTTCGTTTGCCTTGCTGTAGGCACTGAGGAACGCTCGGTTTACCGCGCTGGTGTCGGTGCCGTTGATGCTCGAATATGAAGCGGTGTTGCATCGTCCTGAGCAGCTTCAAGCCAGCTCTCGCAGCGCCGCAGTGACGGACGCTTTTCTTGATGCGCTGTGTTTGTGCCTCGAACCCGTGCATTTGTACTATCTCTGGCGGCCACAATTGCGCGATGCAGCAGACGAAATGGTACTTGAAACCGCATTGAATGGCCGTGCTGATGCGCTGATGACACTCAATGTCCGAGACTTTGCTGCGGCTGCCAATTTTCGATTGCCGGTGCTGATGCCGGGCACTTTTTTACGACAACTGCAAGAGGAGAAACTTTGATGGCCAACTATGCACTGCGGGTTCCCGAATCGCTTTTTTCTTATGCGCGTCAGGTGGCCGAGGAAGAACATGTGTCGATGAACCAGTTTTTTGTCATGGCGATTGCCGAAAAGGTGTCTGCCATGAAAACCGAAACCTACTTCCGTGAACGCCAGGCGCGTGGTGATTTGACCGCCTTCGACACCTGGCTGGCCGCAAGCCCACAAGCTGCGCCCCTGGCTGGGGACGAGTTGCCTGGTTGATTCTGGCATGGCACATCAGCAGGTGCCTTGTGACGCCAACCGATTGCCAAACGACAGCTTGGAAAAGTGCGCGATCAGGCCTAACGAGGAGCCAAGTCTACTTTCAGTTTGAGGTGTCAGGCGGGCTGGACTTCTGCCCCCGCATCATCGTCAATGCCAACACAGCCGAGGCCACCATCAGCAGCAAGCTCACCGCATTGAGCACCGGCGTGGCCCCTTCACGCATGCGGCCATACATCATGACGGTGAGGGGCGCATCTGAGCCGACCAGCATCAGCGTGGTGTTGAAGTTCTCAAAACTCATTAAAAACGAGATTGCTGCCGATCCAATCAGCGCGGGTTTCAGGTACGGCAGGGTGATGGTCCACAACACCGCCGCACGCGACGCGCCCAGGTTGTAGGCGGCTTCTTCCAGCGTGACATCAAAGCGTTTCAGGCGCGCGGTGATGGTCAGCGTGGCAATCGACACGATGTACGAGAACTGCCCCAGCACCACCAGCGGCAGGCCGGGGCGCAAAAACTCCAGCTCCAGCCCCCACAGGTCGTCCGCCAGATTGGCAATGCGACTGGCAAAGGCCAGGATCGAGATGCCCAAAATCACACCAGGAATCACCAACGGGGCCAGCATCAGCAGGCTCAGGGCCTGCTTGCCGCGAAACTGCATGCGCTCGATCAAAAACGCATTGGCTGTGCCGACCAGCACCGACAGCAAAGTGACCCAGCAGGCCACCACCACGCTGGTCCAGATGCTGCCCAGCATGGCTTTGTCGGCAAACAGGCCGCGCCGGGTTGAATCGATCCCACCAAAAAACCAGTCCAGCGTGAAGCCGCGCCAAGGTGGTGCCGGGTAGGGGGCATCGTTGAACGCAAAAACCGCCACGATGACCAGTGGCAGAAACAAAAACGCAAAAAACACCAGCGCGTAGAGCACGGTGCTGGCTCGCAGCCACAGCGGGCGGGGCAAGGACGCAATCAACACCTACCTCCGCGATACTTTGAGTAAAAGAGGGCTCTGGTGCTTGTGCTGTATGCGTAAGCAGCTATTGATTCAGTCGTATTGACGGTAAGGCCAAGCTTCTTCATGACCTTTGCATCACTTCGCCAAACTTCTGACCGCTTAGCTTCAAGCCAGCCCAGACAATGGCGGTGCTCAAACCCAGCAACAAAAAACCAAAGGCTGCACCCTGTTCCCAGTTAAAACGGGTAATGAACTGGGTGTAAATCTGCTCTGTGAACCACTGCGAGTTTTTGCCACCCAGCAGCGTGGGGGTGAGGTAGTTGCCCAAGGTCAGCATGAACACCACAATGCAGCCCGCCACAATGCCGGGTGCGGCGTGCGGGATGATGATCTGGCGCAGAATCGACCAGCCATTGCCGCCCAGGTCGTAGGCGGCTTCAATCAGCGAATCGTCCAGACTCTCCAGCGCGCTGATCAACGGGATCACCATGAACAGCATGGAGGTGTAAACCAGCCCGACCAGAATGGTGGCATCGTGGTAAAGCATTTCTACTGGCGCTGGGGTGACTCCCAGCCAGACCAGAAAAGCAGGCAACACGCCGGATTCGCGCAGCAAAATCATCCAGCCCAGTGTGCGCACGGTCTCACTCACCCAGAACGGGATCAGGCACATGATGAACAGCATCGACTGGTTGCGGCCCCGAGCTATTTTGGCAATCGTCCAGGCGATGGGGAAAGCCATCAGCAAGGTGATGGCCGTGGCCATGATGGACATCAGCGCCGTGCGCACAAAGGTGTGCCAGTACAGGGGCTCATCCACAAACGTGGCGAACTGGGCCAGGCTGGGCTCATACACCCTGGGTGCCACCCGAGCTCGCAGCGACAAAATACCCAGTTCCACATGCGGCAACACGATCAGGCCAAGTAGCCACAGCAGCGCCGGGGCCAGCAGCAGCAAAAGCATCAGCCGGGCCTGGGTTTTCATGTCAGGGGCTTGCAAAACACACGGCGCGCGCGGGATCGAACCCGAAGACCACGGTTTCACCCACCGCCAGATCGGCGAATTCCCCCGTTTGCGGAAGCGCAATGCGGAACTCGGTGTGGGATTGGGCTTCATGCAACAGCACAGCAGAGTTGGCACCGTCAAACAGCAGGCTGGTCACCTGGGCATCGAACGCGGGCAAACCTGCATCACGCAACACGGTAGCGTTGCGCGCCAGTCGCGCCACTTCGGGGCGTACAAAGGCCTCAACCTTATCGCCTTGGTCAATTTTGCCAATGCCACGCGCCGGAATCACCAGGCCCTGCGCACTGGTCACGGTCACCCTATGGCCGCTAACTTCGGTGGCGCACCCCGCCATGCGGTTGTTGGCGCCCACAAACCCCGCCACAAACGGGGTTTGTGGCTCGTAGTAAAGCTGCTGGGGGGTGCCCACTTGCTCAAAACGGCCATGGTTCATCACCGCCACATGGTCGGACAGCACCAGAGCTTCAGACTGGTCGTGGGTGATGTAGACAAAGGTGGTGCCAAACGCGGCCTGCAATGCTTTGAGCTCGATCTTCATGTGCTCGCGCAGCTTCAAGTCAAGTGCCCCCAGCGGTTCGTCCAGCAGCAGCAGCGTGGGTTCCAGCACCAAGCTGCGGGCAATCGCCACGCGTTGTTTTTGCCCGCCTGAGAGTTGGTCAACCCGCTTGGCTTGCGCGCCGGGCAGGCTGACCCGCTCCAGCATCTCGCCCACGCGGCGCTTGATCTCGTCTTTGGCCACCCCCCGGCGCGCCAGGCCGTAACCCACGTTCTCGCCCACGTTCATCATGGGGAACAGTGCCAGGTGCTGAAACACCATGTTGACCGGACGCTTGTTCGGCGGCACGCCATTCATGGGCTTGCCACCAATGTGAATGTCGCCGGTGTCCTGGCTTTGGAACCCGGCAACCATGCGCAATAGTGTCGTCTTGCCGCAGCCCGATGGCCCGAGGATAGAGAAAAAACTGCCGCGTGCCACCTCAAACGACAAGTCGTCCACGGCACGGAAAGCACCATAGTGCTTGGCCACGTGAGTGGCTTGCAAGTCCGGTTGGGGGGCAGAAGGCATTGAATTCAAGTGCAGTCTTTGGCTGGGCTCCTACAGAACGCCCCGAGCCGCTGATTGAAAGACGCGGCTCGGAGAATTCCTGACTGTGAAACCTAGTTGGCCGCCTTGATGCGGTCCAGCACACGGCCTTCGATGTCTTCAATGCCAGCGGGCACGGCGGGGTACCACTTGACGTTTTTCAGGGCGGCCTCAGGGAAGCTGCCTGCAAATTGGGCTTTCAGCTTGGCATCGGCCAACTGGTCTGCACCTTTGGACGCGGTAAAGTTACCCGCAGAGGCGCCCACTTTGGCCGCAATTTCGGGGCGCATGTTGAAGTTGATCCATGCATAGGCCGCCGCATCGTTCTTGCCCTTGGCAGGAATGGCAAAGGTGTCGATCCATCCGAGCGCGCCAGACTTGGGTGCGATGAACTGGATTTCAGCCTTTTCGTTGTTGAGTTTCCAGCCGCCGGTGTCCCACATCATGGCACCAACAATTTCGCCGGTGCGCATACCGTTGAGCAACTGGTCTTTGTTGTCCCAGAAGAATTTCAGGTTGCCCTTACAGGCGATAACGGTCTTGCCCACTTCGTCCATCAGCGTGCCATAAGCCTTGGCATCGTTGTAGAGCGAAAACGGGTCTTTGCCAGAGGCAAACGCAAACGCCAGCAGGGTTGGGCGCTTCAGGCGAACGGCAGTTTTGCCTTTGAAGTCAGCCTTGCAAAGGTCGGGGTAATCGCCAATTTTTGCCAGCTTGGTGTTGACCACCAAACCATCGGTGCCCCAGATGTGCGGCAAGCCATACACCTTGCCCGCCAAGGTGGTGTTTTTCTTGGTGGCATCCAGCATGGAGGGAATGAACAAC
>JBIJDQ010000162.1:0-5682 GCA_044344025.1 Rhodoferax sp. | reverse complement strand
CAGGTTGGAGCCGCCAATGGTAAGCATGTCCACAGCAATCTGGCTGGCCGGCTTGGTCACCGTGCCGTCTGCAGCGATTTCTGCATCGCCCAGCGTGACTTGTTCGCTGCTCTTTTGCAGCGCCAGGTTGCCCTTGACACCAAAGAAACCAAACACGTCAAGCTCCAAGGCACCACTGGCTTGCAGCAACTCACCCTTGGCTGCATCGGCCGACAAGTTGAGTGTCGTGCTACCGAGCGTGATGCCCATGGCATGGCTGCCCGAGAAGTCAGCGACACGCTGCTGGTTGGTGGCGGTGTTGTAGGTAAGCGCCAGTGCGTTGGCGGCAAGGGTGAAATCGGCAATACCAGACAAACTGGCCGAGCCCATGGTGCCGGATAGGCTCTTCCATTGGTTGAGGGAATTGTCTGCGTCAGAGAACAGACCCAGCACAAACTCCAGCCCGGTTGCCTGCAGACCAATAAAACTACTCTTGCTGGGGTTCAGGCCGACAGCGGCGGACAGACCGGTACCAGCCACCCATATTTGATTCGCGCTTCGCGTGCTGCCATCGGCCAGCGTCAGGGTGGCAGGCTGGCCCGCCCAACGCACTACCAGGGAGCCCGAGGCCTGAATAAAACCCGCAAGGGTCAGCTCGGCACCGACGATCGACAGCTCTTTTGCGCCCGCTTGCATGGCACTGCCAAAGGTGTGGGACTGGCCTGCAGCAGTGATGCTGGTCCCGCTGGCATTCGCCGTGGTTTCGTTCAGCCTCAAGGTGACAAGACTGGCCGAAACGGCGATGTCGTCACCAAGACTGGCACTAAGGGCACCGCTGGCTTCGAGCACGCGCCCCGCAGCCGAAACCGACAAACCCAAAGTAGCATTTGATACGCCAACTGCCATGCTGCCTGCAGCCACCTGAGCCGAGGCATTTTTAGCCACAACCCGCATGGTGTTGGCGCTGGCATCTTTCTCAAACGCAAAATTGCCACCAATGCTCAGGCCCGAGCCCAGGTTGGCGGACAAGCCAGTAACACCGACCGCCTGCAAATTGCTTGACGCAGCTACATCTTCAAAGGTGTAGCTGAAGTTGCCTGCAAAGCTAAGCGTGCGCCCGGTCTGCAAGACGCCTGTGTTATTGAAGACAACCCGGGCCGACTCGGCACTAACGCTAGCAAAGCCGCCACCGCTCAGACTCAAAGCGCCCACCGCCTCAAACGCCAGGCCGGACGCATCCGACACCAGGCCAAACGTGCCACTACTCAAACCCGCCGACATGCCGCCTGCTACCAGGCTGGCGCTGACATCACGACCCGCCATGACAAAGGCACTGTCAAGAACCGACACACCCACGGTAGCGCTCAAAGACACGTCACCGACCGAACCAGCCAGCGTACCGGATGCCAGCAGGTATTCGCCTTTGGTGCCATCACTGTTGAAGGTGCTGCTGCCCACGACAATGGGTGTGGCCGTCAGGTTGAGCAAGCTGTTGTTGGCACTGCCACCAGCCAGATTGCCGTAACCCCAGTTGAAATCAAGCGCCAGATTGGTGCCTGACAGGCTTAAGCCTGTGATGCCGCTTACACTGGCACTGTCCAGGGTGCCCTGGCCCATGACCCAGCCATAGCCGGTGTTTTCAGCTTGCACAAAGGCCAGATTCAGATCGAGACCACTCAGCGTCAGACCCTTGCCCGACACGCCCATGAAACCATCAACGTTGCTGGCGCTCAAAGTCCAGACGTTGGCATTCAGGGCCGCACCACCCGCCGGGGTCAGGCTTTCATCAGCGTTGTAGCCCAAGGTGAAGTCGCCGCTGGCACTGAGCTTGTTATCCAGGTTCAAGCTGCCGCTGAAGGTGACCGGTGCAACGTCCTGGAAATAATTGAAGTTGAGCCATTGCCCAATCTGGTTAATCTGGGTGGTACCCAAACCCAAGGCATCGGCAGGATTAGCATCGAGCACATCAAGGATGTAATCGAGCGACGGATCAACCGTGTGTGCTGTCAAAGTGAGGCTGGTGGCACCCTGAGTGACTTCAAAAAACACGCCATCATTGGTCTTGAGGAGACCGGTCCCGATGTCAAACTTGCCCGTGGCCGAGCCAAAGTTCATGACATTGAAGACTTGTCCATCCGTGGGCTTGTAGCCGCCCCACAAGTCCACAGCCAGGGTGCCATCAAGCACCGCCGAACCACTGATGTTGATCTGGTCATAAAAGCCATCACCGGTTCCGGCAGTAGCGCCACCGATTTCAATCAACAAGGTACCACTGGCACCCTGGGCGAAAGCGGCAACGTTTTGCACACCTGGCGAATAGCCAGGGCTGACCAAACCGGTGTTAAATAGGCTGACACCCAGCGTGCCGCTGCCGCCCAGCACCTCGTTGGCAGCCACCCGCAACGAGGAGTCCATGAAGCCCGCCTGCAACGACATCTGACCGATATCAAACAACACAGCGTCAACGGCAAAGTTTTTGGCAGTGCTGTTGGCGGCCGGATTGCTCAACAACCGCGCCATCATGGGCACAGAAATCGACGGGCTGCTGTTTTCTTGCGCCGCAGCGTAGGCTTCGCTGATGCTCTGAATGTCGTTGCGATCAGGTGAGAGTGCTACCAACATGGGAGCAAAGATCGGATCTGCAGACAGCAACACCCGTGGCTCCAAAGGCTCAAGTCGAAACGCATCGCGTCGCAACGCATCACGAATGCGGGATGCCACTGATTTTTTGAATGCTTTCATATCTTTACCCCAACATATTCTTGACAAAAGTTGGTATTCATTTTCACAGAATTGATACGAATTGGGTAAAAAATATTCATTTGATTTTCAATAAGTGAAGTCTTTGCCCGGATATCCGCCCAAATTCCCCTGCTTGTGGCGACCTCAAATTCCCCCACCCTGAATGCGGTGAGATGACGGGTTAAGCAGAATGACACTTAATTTGTGCCTGAACGAAAACGCCAATCTCCTTGGGAAAACCTACCGAAACTTGGCTGCGAAGATTTTTCTAATGCGGCTGTTTTCGCCCCAGCTTTGCCCGTCGTGCCACTTTTCCGCCCTTTTGAGGCAAATCTTCGCTTTTGCACAGCCCCTGTTTGAGCCACCCAATTGGCGACAACTTGCTGCTGCGTCTTGGCTCACTTTTGATCGAAAATAGTAGCAATTTCAGGGTCGTTTCCCGGTCAAATCTCTTAAAATTCGAGAGCACTTCCCGGTAGCAATTTGACCCCCTATTTCGACTATGCGCGTCTCTCAAAGCCAGCAAATGCTCATCGGTGAAGTCGATGTCGCCAACATCGCGTTCAACCTCAGATCGCGCGACGACATCCCCAAAAAATCCGGCGCGGTCTGCAGCACCCCTACACCACCAAGACCCTGCGCGAGAACATTGATAACGGGGAGAAGGGTTCGGCGCAGGATATTCTCATAGGACTTGAGAAATCAGCGGCAGATTTAGAGCAGGCCAGCATAGAACTTGGACCTACCTTACAAAGAGGAATGTAGCGATTAGAAGCTCGGTTCGGTCCGCAAAGCATGTACGAAGTTGCGAAGCCCATTGTTTCTCGGCTTGTGGCTTCGTCTGAGAAAAATGCCAACCCGGTCGTCAAAACAGACGCTGCGCCCTAAAGCGGCGCACGCCTGAGGGCCGCTGCCTGAGCCCACATGACCGGCTTCAGCTGGCGTAACTTCAGTGAATGGACCCGGCTTTACCCTGGCAAAACCGCAAACAACAGGGTCAACCCGCCGCAACAAGCTCCGGCGCACGCCAGACGGTTTTGCCCTTGCTGTCTTTGTCGATCTGTTTCAATACGACTTCGTGGGCGGCCAGTTCCTGCTCGTTGGCACTAAGCACTGGCAGCGTGAAAACGCGCAGGTCCATTTGAGGGGCAGCGTTGCCTGCCGCATCAAGTGTCGAGCTGTCGTCCATCATCAGTACATTCTGGCCACGGGTGAGGTTGATGAAAACATCGGCCAGCAACTCAGCATCCAGTAGCGCGCCGTGCAGGGTGCGCCCCGAGTTGTCCACTTCGAGGCGGTCACACAAGGCATCAAGCGAATTACGTTTGCCAGGAAACATTTCCTTGGCCATGACCAGCGTGTCGGTCACGCTGGCCACCACACTTTTCACCGGTGGCTGCCCCACCAAGGCGAATTCCATGTTCAAAAAGCCCAAGTCAAACGGCGCGTTGTGAATCACCACATGCGCGTCTTTCAGGTAGTCAAACAGGTCTTTCGCAACTTCTGAAAACTTCGGCTTGTCTTTCAGAAACTCACTGGTGATGCCGTGGACCTTGAGGGCCTCTTCATGGCTGTCTCGCCCCGGGTTGACATAAAAATGGCGGTTGTTGCCGGTGAGCTTGCGGTGCAGCATCTCCACACAGCCAATTTCAACAATACGGTCGCCGTTGTCAGCCGACAAACCGGTGGTTTCGGTGTCAAGAAATATTTGTCGCATAGTCAGTTGAGGACGGAGCTATAGGTCTGTCCCGCAATCTTAAAGTGTTGAGGACAGAGCTAAAGGTCTGTCCCGCAAAGTATCAATGGTTTTCTTTGGCGTGGTTGATGGTGTATTTGGGTATCTCGATCACCAGGTTTTTTTGCGCCAGGATCGCTTGGCAACTTAGACGGGAGTTGGGTTGCAGGCCCCAGGCCTGGTCAAGCAGGTCGTCTTCGTTTTCATCAGACGGGGCCAAGGATTCAAAACCCTCTTTCACAATCACATGGCAGGTGGTGCAGGCGCAACTCATCTCGCAGGCATGCTCAATATTGATGTTGTTTTCCAGCAGGGCTTCACAGATGGAGGTGCCCGCCGAGGCTGACAACTCGATGCCTTGCGGGCAATATTCGGCATTGGGCAAAATTTTGATGATGGGCATTGAAAATTCCTGATGTCTGTTTTAGAGCGCAACTGATGGGTATGAAAGCCAGGTGCAGTTGGTGGTCAGATTGACGTGATGTTTTTGCCAGCCAGCGCCTTCTGAATGCCACGGTTCATGCGCATCGCGGCAAAGGCTTCGGTGCCCTTGGCAAGCCCCAAGGTGATGGCCTCAATGGCCTTGGCATCTTCAAGGGTGCGGGCGGCCTGCACGTCTAGCATCAGGCGGTCAATCTCGGCACGTTGGGCATCGTCGAGCAAATCACCATCGGCATTCAGCGCGCTGACGGTTGCCAAAATCATGCGATCCGCATCCACCCGGGCTTCGGTCACGGCTCGGGCCAGCATGTCGGACTCTGCGGTGGTGAAACTTTCAGCCAGCATGCGGGCAATCTGGTCGTCAGCCAGACCATAGGAGGGTTTAACGGCAATTTGCGCCTCCACACCACTGAGCTGTTCACGGGCGGCAACACTTAAGAGCCCGTCAGCATCCACAGTGAAGGTAACCCGAATACGCGCCGCACCTGCGGCCATCGGCGGAATACCGCGCAGCTCAAAGCGCGCCAGGCTGCGGCAATCCGCCACCAAATCGCGCTCACCCTGCACCACATGCAGGGCCAGCGCGGTTTGGCCGTCAATGTAGGTGGTGAAGTCTTGTGCCTTGGCGGTGGGAATGGTCTCGTTGCGAAGCACAATGCGCTCGGCCAGGCCACCCATGGTCTCAAGCCCCAGGGAGAGCGGAATCACATCAAGCAGCAGCAGCTCACCGCCAGGGTTGTTACCGGCCAGCTGGTTGGCCTGAATGGCCGCGCCCAGAGCCACCA
>JBIJDQ010000010.1:0-18538 GCA_044344025.1 Rhodoferax sp. | reverse complement strand
GCCAATGGTGGCCAAATGGGGCTGCGTGAGGCCAGTCGCTACCCAGCGCTGTTTAGTGCGGCCACACGCCAACTGGGCGTGGGCGATGTGGCTGCCCTGGTGCGCTCACCCGCTGGTTTTCATGTGCTGAAAATCACCGAAAAAATCAACACAAACCTTCCCACAGCCGCTGTCACCCAGAGCCATGCACGGCACATCTTGCTGGTACCCAACGCGCGCTCCAATGAATCACAGGCGCGTGACAAACTGGCTGAATTGAAAAAGCGGGTTGTGACTGGGCAGGCGGACTTTGCCAGCTTGGCACGCGAATTCTCACAAGATGGCAGCGCCGCACAAGGCGGTGATTTGGGCTGGGCCAGCCCGGGCATGTTTGTGCCAGAGTTTGAAGCGGTCATGAACCGCCTGGTGCCGGGCGAGGTCAGTGACCCGCTGGTGTCGCGTTTTGGGGTTCACCTGATTCAGCTGCTGGAGCGGCGCAAAGCCACCCTGACCCAGGAACAGCAGCGCGAGTCGGTACGTGCCATGCTGCGCGAAAAGAAACTTGAAGAAAGCTACGTCACTTGGGTTCGGGAACAACGTGGCCGTGCCTTTGTTGAATTGCGCGAACCCCCGTTGTAGGCGACTGGCATCCCCCATGAAACACATTGCCCGCAAGCGCTTCGGTCAGCACTTTTTGTCCGACGGCGGCATCATTGATGCCATTGTGGATGCCATTGCACCCAAGGCGGGTGATGCCATGGTTGAAATCGGCCCCGGTCTGGCCGCATTGACTCAGCCGCTGGTCGAGCGCCTGGGCGCGTTAACAGTGATCGAGCTTGACCGTGACCTGGCCCAGCGCCTGCGCAGCCACAGCCAGCTGACGGTGATCGAGTCCGATGTGCTGAAAGTTGACTTTGAGCAACTGGCCCAACTGGCGGGCACAACAAAGCTAAGGGTTGTGGGCAACCTGCCCTACAACATCTCCACACCCATCTTGTTCCACCTGCTCCAACATGTGAACGTGATCGAAGACCAGCACTTCATGCTGCAAAAAGAGGTTATTGACCGCATGGTGGCGCGGCCTTGCACTGCCGCCTATGGACGCTTGAGCGTGATGTTGCAGTGGCGCTACGCCATGGAAAACGTCCTGTTCGTTCCACCCAAGAGTTTCGAGCCGCCGCCCCGTGTGGACAGCGCAGTGGTGCGCATGCTGCCGCATCCGCAGGCAGCCATGGTCGATGTGCTCCTGCTGAGTGAAATGGTGCAGGTCGCCTTCAGCCAGCGACGCAAGCTGATGCGCCACACGCTGGGAGCATGGTTGCAGGCAAAAGGATTTGAAGGCAGCTTTGATGTGCAACGCCGAGCCGAAGAAGTTCCAGTGAACGAGTACCTGGCACTGGCTCAGTCTTTGGCGCAGACATAAAAGCCAAAAACCCGGCGCAGAGTCAATCTGCCCGGGTCGTTGGTTGATTAACGCTGGGCCTTGATCAGGCAGCTGTCCAGTAGCCCGCATTGAACGGGCTGCTCATGCGCAAGGCCTGAGGTGAAATATCCAACAACTTGTCGGTGGGCATTTTTTCGCCATTTTCGGTCAGCAACTCAATCTTGCCCGTGTTGGTGCCCGTGCTCGGGTGCGCGTCATCCGCGTGAGCCGCCCGAGCCACTGAGAACGAGTAGAAACAACGGAAAGGCACTTTGCGGTCACTCCAGTAGTCGGCCGTGTCGCGGAAAATATCGAGCAATTGTTCCCGAGCTTCCTTGTCAAACTTAACATTGGCTGGAATGTGCTCCAAAACAGCGATGAACCCAGGCTGAGGCCCTGATTTGTGAACCGGATCGGTCAGGCTGTCGTAAAGGGAATCAAAGTTTTTGCCCACTGAGACCGTCAACATGAACTGCTGGCCAATCAAGTCAAGCACGTCTTGTTTGCTTTGCGCATTCGCCAGGTTGGCATACAAAAAATGGTGACCGAGGGCTTTGGCGGCATCTTGCAAATCAGGCACACGAAAGGCCCGAATGGATTGCACGATGTTAGGCCGAATGCCCCGTAAGGGCAAATCAACGCTGTCTTCAGGTGTGGCGAGGATGGGTTGGGCAAATGACATAACTTTTCTTTCTAAATTGCTGGCAGCAAACATTCAAATTCAAGGCTGAATCTTGCGAAAACTCGCGTAATGGTCAGCGGTGTAATAACAAATATCAGGCATCGTGCGTTGACCACCACACACAATCCGCTTGACGCCTCGGTGACGCAGTCCCGGCGTTGGTACCGTGTATTCCAGGTAATAGCCACGTTTTTCCATAGGCAACAAGCGTTCACGGTTCCCAAAAACGGTACCGTCTTTTTCAGAAGCAAACGGGCCGCCCTGGTGGATCAGCTTGTAAATCTGGACACCCTGCTTGGGCAAAGCGTCCAAGCTGATAACAGCCGGTACATTCACCCCAGCAGGCATCTTGGCGAAAACGGCACCCGGCAAAATTGCCGCTGCAACGCATAAGCCAGCGAACACCAACTTAAGGGTTTTCAAACGCACCATGAACACTTTTTCCTGTAAAACCAGGGGTTAACCCGGATAACTAAGGGGCTAGTGTCGGCGATTTGAAAGAAAAAAGCAAGCCGTTGCCCAATATATAGGCAAGGGCTTGAAGGGGAAATCCGGCTGGTTGTGCAACAACCTAGCCGATTGTGCTTAACGAATCACGTTTGCATCAGCCACGGTCAATGCGGTCATGTTCACAATTCGGCGCACGGTGGTGCTGGCAGTCAGCACATGCACCGGTTTGGCAGCCCCGAGCAGGATCGGACCGATGGCAATATTGCCACCAGACGTGGTCTTGAGCAGGTTGTAGGCAATATTGGCCGCATCTATGTTGGGCAACACCAACAAATTGGCATTGCCCTTGAGGGTGCTGTGCGGCATGAGGGCCATTCGCGCTTTACTGTCAAGTGCCAGATCACCATGCATTTCACCATCCACTTCAAGCCATGGTGCTTGAACCTGCAACAGCTCCAGGGTCTGGCGCATCTTGACGGCGCTGGGTTGGACGCTGGAGCCAAAATTGGAGTGGCTCAGCAGCGCCACCCTTGGGTGCAGGCCAAACCGCATCATTTCCTCAGCAGCCATGACAGTGATGGCTGCCAGTTCCTGCGCCGTCGGATCGTAATTGACATGGGTGTCCACCAGAAACAGTTGCCGATCAGGCAGCATCAGGGCGTTCATGCCAGCGTACACCTGAACGTCATGGTGCGCACTGGCGCGCCGTTTGCCAATTACCTGATCAATGTATTGCAAGTGCATGGACGTGGTGCCCCAAGTGCCACAAATCATGCCATCCACATCACCCTTGTGCAGCAGCATGGCCCCAATCAGGGTCAGCCTCCGCCGCATTTCAATTTTGGCCACCTGCGACGTCACACCCTTGCGCTCAGTCATCTGGTGGTAGGTCTGCCAGAAATCACGGTAACGGTCATCACGCTCGACATTAACCACGTCGTAGTCCAGCTCTTCACGCAGGCGCAGGCCAAACTTCTCGATGCGCTGGGCAATCACGGCTGGGCGGCCAATCAGGGTGGGACGCGCCAAGCGCTCGTCCACCACGATCTGGCAGGCGCGCAGCACGCGTTCTTCTTCGCCCTCGCAGTAGGCCACCCGCTTTTTCAGGGCTTTTTTCGCCGCCGTAAAAATCGGCTTCATGATGGTGCCTGACGCATACACAAAACTCTGCAGGGTTTCGCGGTAGGCATCAAAGTCGGCGATCGGACGGGTGGCCACACCGCTGTCGGCGGCAGCCTTGGCCACCGCTGGCGCAATTTTCATCATCAGGCGGGGGTCAAACGGTTTGGGGATAAGGTATTCGGGCCCAAACGCCAGGTATTCGCCCGCATAGGCAGCCGCGACCACTTCACTTTGCTCTGCCTGCGCCAATTCCGCAATCGCATGCACCGCCGCAATTTCCATCTCCAGCGTGATGGTAGACGCGCCAGCATCAAGTGCACCCCGGAAAATATACGGGAAACACAACACGTTGTTGACCTGATTGGGGTAGTCTGTGCGCCCGGTGGCAATGATGGCATCGTCTCGCACCGCCTTTACTTCTTCAGGCAGAATTTCCGGAGTTGGGTTGGCCAGCGCAAACACCAAAGGGCGCGGTGCCATTTTCTTGACCATTTCGGCTTTTAGCACACCACCGGCTGACAATCCCAAAAAGACATCCGCGCCTTCAATGATCTGGCCCAGCGTGCGGGCCTCAGTTTTCTGCGCAAAGAAGGCTTTGTCCACGTCCATCAATTCGACACGGCCTTCATAAACCACGCCGGCCAGGTCGGTGACAAAAATGTTCTCGCGCGGTATGCCCAGCTTGACCAACAAGCCCAGGCAGGCCAGGGCCGCAGCACCCGCACCGGAGGTCACGAGTTTGACCTTTTTGGGGTCTTTGTTGGCAACTTTCAGTCCATTGAGAATGGCCGCACCGACACAAATGGCGGTGCCGTGCTGATCATCATGAAACACCGGAATCTTCATGCGCTCACGCAACTTGCGCTCGACGTAAAAACAGTCGGGCGCCTTGATGTCTTCCAGGTTGATGCCGCCAAAGGTGGGCTCCAGCGAGGCAATGATGTCAACCAGCTTATCCAGATCGTGTTTCTCGTTGATCTCCAAGTCAAACACGTCAATGCCGGCAAACTTCTTGAACAGCACGCCCTTGCCTTCCATTACCGGCTTGGCGGCCAGTGGTCCAATATCACCCAGGCCCAGCACGGCAGTTCCGTTGGTGATGACGGCCACCAAGTTGCCCCGGCTGGTGTATTTGAACGCGTTATTGGGGTCCTTGACGATTTCCTCACAGGGCGCAGCCACGCCGGGCGAGTAAGCCAGTGCCAGGTCATGCTGGTTCGTCAACTGCTTGGTGGCGGCCAGGGCAATTTTGCCTGGTGTGGGGAACTCGTGGTAATCAAGGGCAGCACGACGCAGTTGTGCACGTTGTTCTTCGGCAGGTGCCGGTTTTGGGGTCATGGGGTTTCCTTTGTGGATCGGCACGGCCAAAAGGCCAGCACGCCCGGTGAATAAGTCAAAAAAATTGCACGCTGAATACTAAGCCATGTTATCCAGGCTGCTCAGGTTAACCAACTGTGGCGTTCACCAGTAGGGTTAACCCACAGAGAAAACTCCAAAAGTACCAAAGCCGAAACCAAAAAAAGTCAGCACCTTCACGCGTGACCCGTCTCGACCAGCGCGGCAACCAACAGGCTTTGAACCACTTTGTCCTTGAAATTCAGGGGATGGTCCAGCTTCATGCGGCGCAAATAGGGCATGGCTTTTTCAGGCACATCCCCACCTTTGATGACATTAAAAATACCACCCGCCATAGTGCCAACCTTGTTCCCCATCTTGGCCTTGAGGCCTTTGAGTGCCTTGCTCAGAACCAACTCTTCATCGGTAAAGTCGTTACCGAAGGGGAAAGGCGGGAACAACCCAGCGTCACGGAAAATCTTAAATTTTGCATTTAGTGTTTCAGGGAAGTTGTTGCAATACTGCGCTGGAATCTGGTAATCAGCCGCAATCTTGCCGGCTTCTTTGGCTTTGGCCAACAAGCCAGCCTGGAAACGGGAATCTGCAATATTGATCAGCGCGGCCATGACTTCCTTGTCCGACTTGCTGCGCAGGTTGGCAATGCCATATTCAGTAACCACAATATCCCGCAAGATGCGCGGTATGGTCATGTGGCCGTAGTTCCAGACAATGTTGGAGACAGCCTCGCCGTCCTTGGTGCGGTAACTGCGCAGCATCATCACCAGTCTGCCGTCCTGCAAAGCGTGCGCCATCGAGACAAAGTTGTACTGACCACCCACGCCGCTCACCACCCGTCCATCTTCCAGACCGTCCGACACAATGCCACCAGACAGCGTAACCATGAGGCAAGTGTTGATGAACCGACCGTCCTTACGCTGCAAGGTCTTGAGTTCTTGGTTTCCATAGAGGTGGTTGACGTTGTCCACCGTGGTCATGCCGATCAACTTGTTGTCTTCCTCGCTCATGTTGATGAGAAATTTGTAGAAGCTCATCGGCCCCAGGAAAAACCCGCCATGCATCAGAATGCCGCCTTTAAGCGTGGTGCCCAGACCATGCGCGATGATTTTCTTCAGTGCAGCATCGTCAGCCAGATCAGCGTCCATCTGTACGCCGTCTGCGGTGTGCAAGGTCTGCCCCACCAGGCGCAGGTCATGGCGCAGCACACCAAACTTTTGCAGGTATGCCAGGTCTTTCTGGCCCAGTTGCGGGCAAACCGCCTCATGAACCACCAGCGCTTTGAGCATCGCCGGGGTCACATCCTCGGTGATCTCACCCTCATTGAGCAGGCACTGAATGTTCACATCGTCGTAGACCTTGCGGCGCAAGATGCCAGCTTTGTAGAGTTCCAGAAATCCATTGACAAACATTTCGGACGACCCGTACAAGCCTTGGGCAAACCCGTGCGTACCGCCAATTTGCTTGATCAGGTCACCGCTTTTGGCCATCAGTTCCAGATCGGCCACCACCGATTTGTATTTGTCGTTCTGTTCGTCGCGCAAAATGATTGAGTAAGCAATCGCATCACCCAATGAGCCAATGCCGATCTGCAAAGTGCCGCCATCCTTGACCAGGGTGCTGACGCTTAGGCCAATCATGTAATCAGCCATGTCTACCGTCATGTTCGGCGTGCTGAACAAGGTGTAGTCGTATTCAGGGTTATCAATCACCATGTCGAAGGTTGCATCAGGCACCATGGCATCGTGGTACATAAACGGCAACGTGTTATTTACCTCGGCAATAATGCTGACCCGGTAACCCTGCTTGGCTTCCATCTCGCGCAACATCGGGACAATGCTGGGGGACACATCGGGGTTGCAGCTCAGACTAAGAAAAGTCTTGCCGTCAATGACCTTCTTGGCTACAAGTTGTGACAGAACATTGACCCCGTTTGCCAACATGTCGCGCGCAATGTGCGTGTAGTTGCTACTGATGTAGTTTTGCTGCTCCACCAGGTTGTCAAGAAACACCCCTGCTTTCATAAAAAACTCGGACACCTGCACATTGGGCGGCAAAGTGTTGTTGCTCAAGTCCTCCAAGTAGTCCAGTGCCGGGTAATTTCCCCAGACCCGTTCAGTAAAGGGCTCCAGAAAACGCCGCTCCAGATCACTGCTACCTTTGGGCACAGCCAATGAGAGCGCAGTCATGATTCGCAAGCTGATGCTGGGATCACGTCTGGCGCGCTGGTACAGGGCATTGGCCAGATGGTTGGGTTTACCCAACCCCAACGGCATGCCAAAAACGATGTCCTTACCGACCTTGGCCAGGATGGCATCAACGCATGCTTCAACATTAGAAAAATAGGTGGCCGGTTGTGCTGGTGGGGGCAATTTCTTGATCATGGTGTTCGCCTGCATAGTCATATCAAATACGAAAGGACACGGCTTCGAGTGCCGCAGTCACCGAGTGGGTCTCATCAAGCAATTGCATCACCATGTCGATGCCAAGCCATTCCTCAATGTGTGCAGCAACGCCCCCGATCTTGGAAAACGTCGCGTAACGCTGGTTCAAGTAGTCGATTGCGGCATTGGCCTGCGGATCATCAAACTCATAAATGCTGATGGTGGAGATACCGCCCTCAATGCTGCTGCGAATATAGGGGCCAATCAGCTTCATAAAGCCCGGAACCGGTGGAACCTTGCTGTAAGCCTCTGCCACCGCCATCGCGCATTCAGCGGCAAACGTCATCGTGCCAATCATGATCATTTCATCCTCCATTTTTCACAAACAATTCATACATCAGGGTGACATCTGCTTATCCATCCGCTGGTGGCGCGGCAGTATCGGGTGGAGCAGCAAAAAGGGTCTAGCAGGGAATTCCCGCAATCTCCGCGCTCAATTGTGCCTCGCATCAGGGTAACCTCGTCCCCTGGCGAGTCGCCAAAAGTGAACTGACAAAGGCATACTATGGTGCTGCTTCCCCAACCAAACAGGAGACACAACTTGATCAGCATACTGACCCGCAATACCTTGCTTGCCACCGGCTTGGGTACCCTCATGCGGGGCGCCGGTCTGGTCACCCGGTTCATTCCCATTCCGCAGCCGACCTTGCTGGTGGGTCCGGGGTCGAGCGGCCGCCTGGGGCAGGCGATTGCCGGCTTTGGCCATACCAAGCTGCTGATCGTCACCGACAGCATCATCTCCAAGCTGGGCCTACTCAAACCCTTAACAGATGCATTGACCGCAGGCGGTGCGCAATTTGTGGTGTTTGACGAAATCACCCCGGATGCCCCGATTCCGTTAATTGAAAAAGGCATTGCGTTCTACCAGTCACACGGTTGCGACGCCATTGTGGCGTTCGGCGGCGGGTCCAGCATGGATGCGTCCAAGGCCATTGCCGTGGCCATCGCCAACCCAAAACCTCTCAGGCAACTGGCTGGCTATTTGAAGGGGCTGCGCACTCCGGTCAAGATTTATGCCGTCCCCACCACGGCCGGAACCGGCTCTGAAGTGACCGTAGCAGCGGTCATTTCCGACCCCGAAAACCACAAAAAACTGGTCATTGTGGACCCGCGCATGGTGCCCAAAATGGCGGCTCTCGATCCATCTCTGATGACTGGTTTGCCACCGCACATCACCGCAGCCACCGGTATCGACGCGCTCACCCATGCCATTGAGGCCTTTGTTGGCAAATGGACCACCGAGTACTCTGACGGCATGGCGCAATCTGCGGTGGGGCTGATTTTCGAGAACCTGCGCACCGCCTTCCGTGATGGCAAAAACCTGGAAGCCAGGGAAAAAATGTCATTAGCCTCCACCTACGCTGGTTTTGCCTTTACCCGCGCCAACGTCGGCTATGTGCACGCCATCGCACACCAGTTTGGCGGGCAATACCACACTCCCCATGGCTTGGCCAACGCCATCATGCTGCCAAGGGTGCTCAAGTTCTCAAGCCCTGTCATTACCGATCGACTCGCTTTGCTGGCGGTCAGCGCCCGGGTCGGCACAGCGGATGAGCCTGCTGAGGTGCTGGCGCAAAAATTTCTGGACGCGGTGGACCAGCTCAATGCCGACCTGGGCATTCCCACCACGCTAGAGGCCTTGCAAGAGGCCGACATTCCCGCGCTGGCCAAAGCCGCCTGCCACGAGGCCCACACCGGTTACCCGGTGCCACGCTACATGTCGCAGCAAGAGTGCGAAGACCTGATTCGCCAGGCCCTTCCCAAACCACCACCAGCCACACGTCGGGCCAAGAAATCAACATCCGGAGCAAGCAAATGAAACACGTCGTCACCGTCACACTGGGCTCGTCCAAAAAAGACTTTGAGTTCAAAACAAAATTCTTGGGGCAGGACTTCACAGTCCAGCGCCTCGGTGCCGACCAGGACACAGGTAAGGCCTGGGACCTGATGCGCCGCCATCAGGCCACCGCCGATGCCATTGGACTGGGCGAAGTCGTCGACCATTGCCATGTCGGCCTGCGCACCGTCATCAACAAGGAAACCCAGCGCCTGCTTAACGTGGTAACCCGCGTGCCGGTGACCACTGGTGCCACTTTGCGCCGCCTGTTGCAGGTACGCGCCGTGCGTTACGTCCAAAAGGAACTGGGCCACTACTTCAACAACAACCTGGTGTTGTTTCTTTCTGGCATGCGCAACTACGACATGGCCGTGGCCATGTCGGACTACACCCCGAACCTAAGCTTTGCCGATGCGCTCTATCAGACCGGCACACCGGCCATGTTGAGCTCGCTGGAGCAACTTGAGGTGTATGCAAAAGGAAGCGAATGGATGTTGTCGGGCAAACGCGGTGCCATGCTCGAGTCGGCCCTCACCCAATTCAAAAACAAGCGCATGGCCAGCGTGGTCGAAAAGTCGCATGTGATTGTGGGCACGTTTGCCGAGATCAAAGCGGTGGCCAACGCCAGCAACCTGGAAGGCAAGACCCTCATCACCGCAGCCATTGATGACGAACGCATGGCATTTTTCACGGCCTGCAAGGTCAATCTGGTGATTGACGTGTCGCCCAAGCTGTTTGAAAAAGTGGTGGGCATCAACACCCTGGAGGCAATGATTCTGGCGGTTCTGGAGCGCCCCATGGAAGAGATTTCGGACGACGACTTCAACGAAATCCTGACCGAACTCGACATCAAACCACGCCTGCTACACCCCACCGGCAACTTCCGCAACATCCGCCGCTTTGCCTTTGTGATTCACCCGCTAAGCCAGGACTTCATCAAGAAAGGTTTTCCCATCCCCAAAGCCACACCGAAGTTTGTCATGGACCAAGTCGAGACACTGGCCGCGCACATGCCACCCATGGTGTATTGCAAGATGGACAACATCGTCTCGCCCACCGGTGCCGAGGCCGAAGGCTGGCTGATTTCGGTGGGCGGCACGCCCAAGGAGATGCTCGCGCGCAGCCCCGAATTCACCTACCGGCGTTTGCTGCACGCGGCCAAAATCGCTGAAAAAATGGGTGCGCAAATCATGGGGCTGGGAGCCTTCACCAAAGTGGTGGGCGATGCTGGCATCACCGTCGCACGCCGCTCACGGCTGCCCATTACCACCGGCAACAGCTACTCGGCCTCCGGCGCACTGTGGGCGGCCACCGATGCCATGCGCCGCATGGGCTTGGTGGGCATCAACCCTGCCAACGGAAAAGTTGCGGCAAAAAGCATGGTAATTGGTGCCAGCGGCTCAATTGGCTCGGTTAGCGCCCGTCTCTTGGCCATGTCCTTCGAGGAGGTGGTGATTGCCGGGCGCGACATGCGAAAGCTCGAAGAACTCAAGAAATCGATTCTGAAAGACACGCCCGATGCCAACGTGGTCTGCTCAATCGACTACGACGAGTTGCTGGCTGACATGGACATGATCGTCACCAGCACCTCAGGTGCGGGCAAGTCGATTCTGAACATCACCCGGGTCAAACCGGGCTGCGTGATCACCGACGTGGCGCGCCCGTTGGATTTGCCGGCCAAGGATGTCGCCAAACGCCCGGATGTGCTGGTGATCGAATCGGGCGAAATCGAACTGCCCACCGAGGTTCGCGGCATGAAAAGCATTGGCCTGCCACCCAATGTGATTTATGCCTGCCTGGCTGAAACCATTGTGCTGGCGCTAGAAGGACGCTTTGAAGTGTTCACCGTTGGACGCGACACCGAATGGGAAAAAGTCAAGGAAATCTACAAGCTGGGGCGCAAACACGGCATGAAGCTGGCTGCCATTTCCGGGGTCAACGGTGTCTTTACCGACGAAGCCATTGCCAAGGTGGTCAAACTGGCGAAAAAAGCGCGCCTGACCTGGAACGGGGGCCAACCGGCCAAGCCAGCAAGCAAGCGCGTTAGCGCAGCCAAGTCAAACACCGCATCAAAGGTGAAGGCCGTTAAGACAACCACCGTGGCTGAGGTCCCTGCCAGCGTCCTTGCTACAAAAAAACCAGCCCGCAAAACCGCAGCAAAAAAGACGACTAAAGCATCCGAAGATAAGAGCACTTAAGTCTGCGGCGCTACCGCACCGAAGTGCCCGTAGCAGCCATCCTATTCAGTCAAACCAATCCGACCCAGGCTCTGCATGTCCACTTTCCAGATCAATCTGCACGAAGCCATTTATTCATTGTCAGACGCGCTTGACCTGGTGGGTGTCACCCACATTCACCACGGCAAGCGTGTGGCCTTCATGGCGGCGGAATGTGGCAAATGGCTGAATTGGCCCAAAAAGCGGCTGAATGACCTGTTTCAGGCCGCCATCCTGCACGACAGTGGTGTGTCAAAAACTGCAGTGCATGCAAAACTGGCGCAATTGGCATGGGAGCTGGAAGGCGAACACTGCCACATCGGTGCCGACTTGCTGGGCAGTTGTGCGCTGCTGCGTCCTTTGGCACCCATCGTTCGGCATCACCACACGCACTGGAGCACACTGCAAGACCTGGATTTGTCGATGGAGGTCAAGCTCTGCGCCAACTGTATCTACATGGTGGACCGGGTAGACATATTGACTCTGAAGTACGTCACTTCGGGCACAGACATCCTGCTTGGCAAAGACGACATCCGCCAGCAGATTTTGGACCATCGGGGAGACTGGTTTTGCCCCGAACTGGTTGATGCTTTTCTTGAGCTGACAGACTCCGAGGCCTTCTGGTTCATGCTGGAGAGTGACCATGTGAATGGTTATGTGGCGACCTGGCTGACGGAAACCCGCAAACAAAACATGGCGTTTGAAGACCTCAGCAGCCTGATGCACATCTTCTCCAGCATCGTGGATGCCAAAAGTGCCTTTACCAAAGAACACTCTGACGGCGTGGCCAGTCTGGCACGTTATCTAGGCGAATTACTGCAGGTGGGCGAAGCCAGTTGCGACCGGCTAGAGCTGGCTGGCTTGCTGCATGACATTGGCAAGCTGCGGGTACCTGACGAATTGCTGGAAAAACCTGGCCCCTTGACTGCGATGGAGAAACGCACCATGAGCCGCCACAGTTTTGACACCTACAACATCCTGTGCAACATCAAAGGCCTGGAGCAAGTGGCGCTGTGGGCATCGCAGCACCACGAGCGGGTCAACGGCACTGGCTACCCTTACCACGCCCGCTCCGAGGGTATTTCACTGGAGGCCCGGATCATTGCGGTGGCTGATGTGTTTCAGGCGCTGGCGCAGCGCAGACCGTACCGCGATGCACTGAGTCCTGAAGACATCATGCTTATCTTGCAAGAACAAGTCGACACCGGCAGGCTCGACTCCCATGTGGTGACCTGCGTGGCCGACAACCTTCAAGCCTGCTGGCATGCCGCCATGCAGGTCATGCCCAACACTGAACCCACATCACCACCATGAGCGACACGCCCGGCCAAACCGACCTGTTTCCACCCATTGAGCCATACCGCAATGGCCGACTTGCGGTGGATGAGTTGCACACCTTGTACTGGGAAGAATGTGGCAACCCCCAAGGCGTACCGGTGCTGTTTTTGCACGGTGGTCCCGGTGCAGGCTTGTCGCCCAGACACCGCCAGTTTTTTGACCCGGCCCACTACCGCATCGTGCTGTTTGACCAACGGGGCGCGGGGCAATCCACACCTCTAGGCGACCACAGAAACAACACCACGCAGTTGCTCATTGAAGACATCGAACGCCTTCGCCAGATGCTGGGCATTGCACAGTGGTTGGTGTTTGGCGGGTCGTGGGGCTCCACACTGGCGCTGGCTTATGGGCAGGCGCACCCTGAGCGCTGCACCGGCTTTGTGCTGCGTGGCATCTTTTTGTGTACCCGGCCTGAGGTTGATTTTTTCCTGAACGGCATTCAGTGGTTTTTCCCGGAGGCCCATGCACGTTTTGTGGCCGATATTCCCGAGGACGAACGAGGTGATCTGCTACAAGCCTATGTGCGCCGCCTGTTCAGTGACGACCCTTCCGAGAACCTGCAGGCCGCTCGCACCTGGAGCCGTTACGAGGGAAGTTGCCTGCACCTGCTGCCTCACCCGGAAGTAGCCGACCAATTCGGCTCAGATGCCGTGGCGCTGGGCGTGGGGCGGTTGGAGGCTCACTATTTCAGAAATGACGCGTTTTTGTCTGATGACCAGTTGATCCGCAACGTGGGACGCATCCGGCATCTGCCAGCCACCGTCATTCAGGGCCGCTACGACGTGGTTTGCCCGGCGCGTTCTGCCTGGCGCCTGCACAAGGCCTGGCCAGAGGCCACTTTCCAGATCATCGAAGACGCCGGTCACTCCGGCTTTGAGCCCGGCATCACCCGTGCCCTGGTGGCCGCCACCGAGCGATTCTGGCGCAGCGGCACCTTGTAGCTACACCTGCGGCAACAGATACCGCCGCTCCCAGGCGCTGATTTCACACTGAAAACTCTCTAGTTCCAGCGCCTTGACGGCACAGTAGCCTGTCACAAAGCCATCACCAAACATTGCGCGTGCCATCACGCTGTGCTGCATTTTGTCCAACGCGGCTTCCATACTGCGGGGCAATCCATGGGCCTGGTCATACCCGTTGCCCGCCAAGGGCTCAGACGGTTGAAGCTGGTCTTGCAACCCTTTGAGGCCTGCAGCCAGTGACGCGGCAATGGCCAGATAGGGGTTGGCATCAGCCCCGGCCACCCGGTTTTCCACCCTGCGTGCGGCCTGTCCGCTGGCTGGAATACGCAGCCCGGTGGTGCGGTTGTCATACCCCCACTGCAAATTGGTGGGGGCCTGACTGCCTGAGACATAACGCCGGTAAGAATTGACGTTGGGCGCAAACATCAGCATCAAGTCCGTCCCATGCGCCTGCAACCCGGCAATGAAATGTTTAAAGCTGGCGCTCTCGCGTCCGTCGTCTAGACTGAACACATTCAGACCCTGGGCATCAACCACACTGATATGCAGGTGCATGGAGCTGCCTGCGCTGCCAGCAATGGGTTTGGCCATAAAGACGGCATTTAGCCCGTGCTTCAGGGCGATTTCACGCGCTGCGTACTTGAACAAAAACGCCTGGTCCGCCACCGCCACAGCGTTACCGTGCAGCAAGTTGATCTCGAATTGGGTCGTGCCCACCTCATGAATCCAGGTGTCAGTGGCAATGCCCAGGGTTTGGCAGGCATCGCGAAACTCGTTCCAGAACGGGGCGAGTTCGTTGAGCAGGTTCAGACTGAAGGCACTTTGCCCAACTTCTGCGCGACCGCCCCTAACGGCCGGTGCTTGCAAGGCTTGGGCCGGGTCGGCGTTGGCTGCGGTCAGGTAAAACTCAATCTCTGGTGCCACCACCGGTGCCAAGCCTAGAGCGGCATAACGGGCCAACACCTGCTTCAAAACACTGCGCGGGGCAAACTGGCACAACTCGCCGTTCAGTTCCACACAGTCATGCACCGCCACGGCACGCGGCACGCTGGACCACGGCGCCAATGAGACCATGTGGTAGTCAGGCAACAGACGCACATCGGGGTCCGAATCTGGAAACACCGGGTTGTAGGAATACTCACCCGTGACCGCCTGCATCGGAATGGCCTGACAAATGCGCAGTTCAGTCCCCGCCAGGAATGCTGCCACGGGCATCAGCTTGCCACGCGGGTAGCCAGAAATATCGGGGAAAATGCACTCCACATCGCGCACGCCGTGCTGCGCCATCAGCTGTGCCAGATAAGCCGGCAAGTGGGGCTCGGACACTTGAGCGGTAGATGAAGATGGATTGGGTTGGACAGATTGGGGCATGGTGCCATGGCGCAAAGTGGGAGTGCTCCCAGTTTAAGCCAGCCCTGCGCCCCCCTGCTTACTCTGCCGCGCTGGCAAGCACCACCGACACCACGGAAAAAAAGATGTGTTCATGAAATCGCTCCAAAAAACTCAGACTGGTCAGGGCCTGGAGCATAGTTAGCAAAATTACGAAAGCACCAGGTTTTTATACACGCCACAACCGATAAACAAGTCATCCAACTGCCGCACAAAAGACATCTTGGTTTGCACGCGACCGGTCGTCGGGTTGGTGATGTCATATTCAACCCAGCCCGGCTCATGCGAAGCCTGGATGATGATCGCGTCCGCCAAGCCATCACCATCAACCCCGACAATGTCCTGCACCCGGGTTCCAACCTTGGCCGGATTGCCGCCAAACGCCAGGTAAGTGCCGCGTTTGTCGAGCGCAAAGATGTACATGTCGCGATCAAAGAAACCATGGTCAACCTGCGTCAGGCCACGCAAAAAAGCATCGCGCGAGCCACACTGACTGCGGTAAACCACAGCCTGTTCGACCATCGACAAGGCTTCGTCGGCCGTACCTTGCTGGAGCTTGAAGACGGCTACCGCTTCTGACAGGGTTGAGGCACGCACCTCTAGGTCATTGGCCTGGTTTACCGCTCGCTCTACCAGCGTCGCATTTTGCTGGGTGATTTCATCGAGCTGGCGCACGGCAGCGCTGATTTCGGTCAGGCCGGCACTTTGCTCGGCACTGGAGGCCGAGACTTGCGACATGTTGCTCGCCACCCCCCGAATACCGTCCACCACCAGGGTCATGTTGACACCGGCCTTGCGGATTTGTGCCACGCTGCTGTCAACCTGCGCTGAAGAAGCGCCAATCAGCTGCCGGATCTCCTTGGCCGAGGCGGCAGAGCGTTGTGCCAGCAAGCGCACCTCGCTGGCAACCACGGCAAAGCCACGGCCTGACTCACCGGCGCGCGCCGCTTCGACCGCCGCGTTAAGCGCCAGAATATTGGTCTGAAACGCCAGTCCGTCAATGACCGTGACAATTTCATCCATCCGCCGTGTGCTGGACTGAATCGCCTCGACTGAGCCAATGGCATCGGTCATGGCTTGCGCGCTTTTTTCTGCCATATCGCGCACGCCGCTGGCCATCGTCGCCGACAACTGCGCGGCCCGCGCATTATTTTGTACCGTGGTGGACAAATCTTGCACGCTGGCAGCGGTTTGTTCTAGGTTAGCGGCCTGCTGCTCGGTGCGGTCAGACAAGGCACGGTTGCCCTGCGCCAGGCTGCCGCCAGCGCTTGACACCAATGCCGAGTTGCTGCGCACGCTGGCGACCATGGCGGAAAAATTGTTCGCCATGGTGTCCATCGCCACCGACATTTCAGACAGCTCATCTTTGCCGGCAATGCGCCGGCGCTGGCCCAGATTGCAGCTGGCGGTCTGCTGCATGCCCTGCAACATCTGGCGCAAGTCGGCAATAAAGCTGATGTGAAAGGCCAACAGGAAGTAAAGCATGATGACCACACAAAAGCCGCTGCCGACAATGGTCAGCCAAAACATGCGTTGGGTCGTGTCAAGGCGGTCCTGCAACAGCTTGCTGCTGCTGGCCAGCGCCGAGCGCTGGTAGTCGGTGACAGCATCTATGGTTTGGGTACCCTCCTTGAAGTAACTCTGCGGCTCAGAAGCAACAACATTGGCGGAATTGGCGGCCAATTGCGTTCGGGCGTTTTTGGAAAACTCGCGGCTGGCCTGCAAAGCTTTGTCGGCCAGCGGGTCTGACAAGCCATGGTCTTTCATCAACGTCAGTGAATACTGAATGTCACGCACCAGCGTATCAAGCTCTTCAAACTGGCTGTGTGGCGGCACGACCGCGGCATCTTCAGGTGCCGGCTTGCTTGACAAACCCGCCCACTGGCTGCGCAGCTCGCCCAACTGCTCGGTCCACGGCAGGGTGCGCGACACCACCATGTCAATCAACAGGGCGGCGGCCGGATCGGGGTCAAACAGCAGGCTGGACTGTTTCGCCATGCCATACACAAAACGCCCCAGGTCTTCGATCAATGCGGTGTGCAGGGCAAAGCTGGCCGGTGCCGACTTGCCTTTCATTGCCGCCTCCAGTCCATCAATGCGGCTGCGCAGGCTGATCCATTCGCCTTGATTCGTGGGAGTTTTGTCGGACGCGAGTTTTTGATCCAGCGCATCGCGGGCCAAGCGCAAGGTCTCGCGCGCCCTGTCGCTACCGGCCTGGGCTGTTTCGGTGTCAGTGCCGGTGAGCACCCGGTGGCTTTGCCCGCGTTGATTTTGCAATTGGCGGATCAGCTCGCTGGCAACGCCCACCCTGGTCATGCCGTGTAGCTCGTCGCGAGTCAGGTTCATTTGCCGGGTTTGAATCGCCATCAACTGCACCATCACCAGAAGCAGCGGTGTCAACAAAGCCAGCGCCATCAAGGTCAGCTTGGTGGCAAAGTGGATCTGCCGCATGATCCAAATGCCGGGGAAAAAAAACTGGGTTACCCGCATAAAGAAAGCTTTCTTTGATGTTCACTACTTGTCGCAACTATTAAACCGCATTCCGCACTGCGACAAGCTCGGGCTTACCCGGATCACGAACCAAAGAGTCAAACCTGGCACTGCTGGCAGCTTGGCGGTTCATTGTCAGTTGACGCATGTGATACTTGCCGACAATCGGTCTCAGATTCCAATCAGGTGAAAAAAGTCCCATGACGCAGGTGTTGATGTCAGGTGGTGGTATCGGCGGACTGTCGGCTGCGCTGACCTGCGCGGTCGATGGGGTGCAAAATTCTTAATTGCGAAAAACTCCATGAACCTGAATATTTTTCAATGGCACTCACTCAAGACCCGGGTGACCTTGTTCACGCTGCTTATTTTTGTCATCGGCATCTGGTCGCTGGCGTTTTATGCCAGTCGCATGCTGCGTGCGGACATGGAGCGGCTGCTGGGTGAGCAGCAATACACCGCAGTTTCTTTCGTGGCAGATTCGGTCAACCAGCAAATCGACGAACGTTTGAAGGGGTTGGAAAGAATTGCCGCAACGCTGAGTCCATCCACACTGGCCAATTCCACAGCACTGCAAAGTTTTCTGGACGGCCGCGTGGTCCTCCAACTGCTTTTTAACCGGGGGCTGATGGCCTTTCGGGCTGATGGCACGGCAACAGCAGATACACCAACCATCGCCAGTCGCACAGGCGTCAACTATATGGATCGCGAGCATATTGCCGCTGCCCTTATAGAGGGCAAGCCCGGCGTTAGTCGTCCGGTGTTGGGCAAGACGGGTTCGGGGCCCTTTTTTACGATCGTGGTACCGGTACGGGATGCGCAAGGTAAGGTGATCGGTGCATTGGCCGGCGTGACCGAT
>JBIJDQ010000161.1:0-5709 GCA_044344025.1 Rhodoferax sp. | reverse complement strand
TCTTCCGTCAAAACCCAGCAGGGCCACCGCCTTGACATCACGGCCCTCGCTGAAATTCTTGATCAGTTCGGGCAAATACGTTTGGCGACCCTGTGCATCGTTGAGACCATTGATGACCAGGGGGTTTTTCACCAGTACGCTGGCGCTCTCCAGCAAATACTCAATACGTTGCAGCAGCAGACGGGTGTCCTGTTGGCCACGCTGCTCCAGTTCATGGGTCAGGTTGGCGGTGATGGTTGAAAACAGGCGAAACCCCACCGTCACGGCCACCGTCGCCATCGACAGGGCCACAAACAAGCCAAAAGCCCAGGTGATTCGACGCTGAACGCTACCGCTAAAAAAAGCGAGAGGGATCATTCAGACCCCACAACTCGCCCGCGCTCATCAAAATGCGCCAGATGCAGCAGTGAAGCGTCTAGGGCGTCGTGGCTGGTTTTGGTAAATGCCGGCTTGTAGTCCCGCAACAGGCCAGAATGCGCGGGCAATGACTCCAGTGCGTTCTGAATGGCTGCGCGGTCGGTGGACTTGGCCTGTGACACAGCACGTGCCAGTAGCAGGGTCAGGTCGTAGGCATGAACGGTACCAGTGGGGGACGGAATCGCGGTCTCCGGATCCAGGTCATAGCGCTGGCGATAGCGCTTGACAAAGGCGGGCAGTTTAGGGTGCGTCTGGGTTTCATCCAACAGAATCGACTGTACAAAATGCAATTTCACTTTTTGCAACTCGGTTTGCGTCTGTTTCCAGAAATCTGCCCCCGTCAGCCCCCAGTGGGCAAAGATCGGCAGGGGTTTGTCCTCGCGAGCAGATGCCTGGACAATGAGTTTGCCTTCTTGTGAATTGGCCACCAGAACGATGGCGCTGGCATCGCGATACAGTGGGCTGGCCAGGCGCGCGTCAAAATTGGGTTCACCACCGTTGAACCAGTCGATGCTGACAGTGTTGGGGGGTAATTTTGCGATGATCGGTTTGAGCGCTGCCTCGTTGCTGCGACCCCAGGTTGAGTTCTCCAGCAATACCACCACGCGGCCACCCAATTTGCGCGCCCGCTCAAGTAAAAACGGTGCCACATGCGCATCGCCCACGGACACCCGGAAGGTGTAGCTTGGGCGATGGTCGTGGTCAATCAAGCCTTGACCAGCGGCCCAGGGAATCAGGTACGGCACTTTCAAGCGGTGAATGGCTTCAAGCTCTTCAGAGATGACGGCGGTGTGCATGCCGCCCACGATGGCCAGCACCGATGGCATGGCGGCAAAGTGCTCCACGTTTTGTCGGCCCATGGGCGCCAGCGCCACATGGTCGCGCGCGATGACCCGAACCGGCCGGCCCAGCAAACCGTCTTTTTGGTTGATGTCCTCCACCGCCATCTGAACACCGCGATAGATCGCCCCACCTGCCTGCGCGCCGCGCACAGAAAAATCGGCATCTATGGCGATCACCAGAGGTTCCTTGCTGTTGGCGGTTTGCGACCCAGATCGCGCGGCGTAACGCAACTCCTCGGTTTTGGCCAGCAAGTCGTAGCCCACCTCAAAACCGAACTTGTCGGCAATGGGTGCCAGCGCCACGCTGAAATTGCGCCGCTCCTCGGGTGTCAGGGTATGGATCGTGACACCAGCGCTGCGAATGGTTTCCAGGAAGGCCACTTCTCGGCGAGCGGTTTCTGCGCGCTCCCACACCGTGAGCTCACGGGCAGCACGCGACACAATGTCGCGTTGCTCGGGTGACAGCGTCTCAAAGAAGCGCTTGCTGGCGGCAAAAACATAGGCCAAGTAGGCGTGGTTACTTAGTGTCATGTGCTTTTGCACTTCTTGAAACCGCATGCCCACAATCGCCACCAGGGGGTTTTCCTGCCCGTCGACTGCGCCATCGGCCAGGGCTTTGTAGGTCGCATGAAAGTCGATCGGGATGGGCTGGGCACCCAGCGAGACAAACTGATCGGCAATCAGCGGGCTCTTCATGGTGCGGATGCGCAGCCGGGCAAAATCGCCGGGGTTGTGCAGCGGGGTGTTGGCGGTGAATTGTTTGAAGCCGTTTTCCCAGAAGGTCAGGCCGACCAGGTCAATGGCAGAGAGCTTGGACAGCAGCAGCCGACCCGGCTCGCCGTCGAGCATGGCGTAAAGCTCTTCGCGCCCGGAAAAATAAAAGGGCAGGTCCGCATACTGCATGGCCGGTATGGCAGAGCTGAGTTTGGCTGTGGGTATCAGCGCCAGATCGAGTTTGCCACTGCGCGCCATTTCCAGCATCTGGTCATCGCTGCCGAGCTGTTGGTCTGGGTGCACCGAAACCTGGAGTTTGCCGCCACTGCGCTCCCGCACCAGTTCGGCAAAGCGCAGGGCGGCGGCATGCAGCGCGCTGTCGGCGGCAATATTGAGCCCCAGGCGCAACACCCTGAACTCCGGTTGCGTACTTGTTGTGACCACCGCCGGTTTAGGGGCAACCGGGTTTTTACCAACCCAGGCGAACAAGGCCACGGCCAGTATCGTCAACGCTGCCACGACGGCAGCCCAGCGAATTTTCAGATTTGGAAGCATGTGTTTTCTTTCTGCAAGCTGGCCTGGATCGGCGCTGCACAACCCGCGTTGCTACCGCCCTCAAGTCTTGTTTTTTTCGTCGTCCGCAAAGCGCAAGGCAATGGCCTTGAAGTCGTCAAAGCGTTCTTCAAAAATATCCACCAGAACGGGTTCAAAATGACTGCCCCGACCCTCCAGGATGATGCGTTTGGCCTCCTCGTATGAAAACGCCGGTTTGTAGACTCGCCGCGAGATCAAGGCATCAAAAACGTCTGCCAGCGCCATCAGCCGCGCGGCCAGTGGTATGGCCTCGCCCTGGATGCCATCCGGGTAGCCACTGCCGTCCCACTTTTCATGGTGAGAGTAGGCAATGTCCATGGCTACATGCAAAAACGCCAGGGGCGTGTGGTCTGCCTCACCAACCATGGCGTGCTCAATCGAGTTGGCACCAATCACGGTGTGTTGCTTCATGATCTGCCACTCATCTGGATCAAGCGGTCCGGGTTTGTTCAGGATGTGGTCCGGAATCCCGACCTTGCCGATGTCATGCAGCGGCGCCGCCTTGACCAGCATGTCAATGGTGTCAACGTTCAGCGCCGCCTTGTATTTTTCTGTGCTGGCCAGTGAGCGTGCCAGCAATTCGACGTAGCCCTGGGTGCGCCGGATGTGGTTGCCGGTTTCGTTGTCGCGGGTTTCGGCCAGGCTGGCCAGCGCGCGCATGGCGACGTCTTCAACAATGCGGTTGTCACGCATGCGCCGACGCACTTCAGTCTCCAGGTCGGCGTTTTGGATGCGCAAAGTGTCTTGGGCCTGCTTTAACTGGATTTGTGTACGAATCCGGGCTTGGACGATGGCCGGTTTGATGGGTTTGGTGATGTAGTCCACCGCACCAAGCTCAAATCCACGCTCCTCGTCGCGACCTTCATCCATGGCGGTAACAAAAATCACCGGAATATCCCTTGTGGCCGGGTCGGCACGCAGGCGCCGCAGCACCTCGTGGCCGTCCATGTCAGGCATCATCACGTCGAGCAAAATCAGATCAGGCCGAGGTAATGACACTGCGGCCTTTAAGGCCCGTTTGCCCGAACTGGCGATGCGCACCTGGTAGTCGGGCTCCAACAATTCGCCAAGCACGGTTAGGTTTTCCGGTTGGTCGTCAACGATCAACAGAGTGGGTCGTAAGGGCGGTGTGGTTCCTGGCACTGGGTGAACACTTGCTTTTAAAAAGAGGCTACATTTTTTTGGGCTGGTGGCGAGCAGGAATAAAAAACCTTGACCTGCTCGTGACTCCCACTTGCGAATATTAAGTCATATTCAACAGCCTTTTTCCGTTTGACCCATGCCAATTGCAATGTCCGGCGTTGAACTCGCGTCCAAACTTAAACCATTGCCCCAGTTTTGGGCCTGGCACCCTTGCGACAACGCGGGGTGCCCCAAGCGCTGATTTCAAGCAAAATCGCCCGTCTGGATATTTCAGCCCACCAAGCCACAGGCTGTGGTCAGATCACACCCCAATGCCCCTGATTGAAAGCCTCCCCCCCATGACCCGCAGCAGCCAACAACTCTTGACCGAGATCCTGCAACGCATGGGCGACATTGACATTTTGGTCAACAACGCTGGTGTCAGCGCACGGGTGGGTGGCTAAATGACCACCAACCTGCCGAGCACCGACTTAAGCGTTTTATGCCTCTAGCGCTCGTTGAATAAGCGCTGATAGCTGTATTTTTCATGGTATTCATCAGAAAGCCTCCCATGCTAGCCAACAAATACATCGTGCTCGACAACCGCCCAAGCGGCGAAGCCGTGGCCAGTAATTTCAAGCTGCTCAGCGCCGCCTCCCCCGCGCTGTCAGATGACCAGGTGCTGGTGCGCCACCATTAGCTCAGTCTTGACACCTACTTGCGCGGGCGCATGAACAAGAGCAAAAGTTACGCCGCCGCCCAAGCACTGGACGAGGTGATGATTGGCGGCACCGCAGGTGAGTGAGCTGCCGAAAATAGCCGCCTGATTACAAGTAGTGGACAGCCGGGGCACCACATGCGTCGGCACGCAAGAAAACGCGTTCTGAGCATTTAAGCCCCCGAGATTGAGACTCACTGGCGATGCCTGTTCTGCGGCCAAAGGGGAGGCAAATGCGGCTTTGATGAGGGCCATGAATGCCTGGATTAACCGCTATGATGTTCGAACAAACTGGCGCAAGCATTGACATCAACGTCAACTTTCCTTTGCCATGAATAACTCAGGAGCCAGACAATGCTGAATACTCTGTCGATCGGTCAACGCCTCAGCGCTGCCTTCACGATCACCTCGCTGATTTCACTGTTGATCGGTCTTGGAGCCTTCTACTTCATCAATGTGGTCAGTGACGCGGGTTTGTATGTAGGACGTTCCGCGGCGCCGCGAGTGGACGCGGTCATGGAAGTCAAGCTGCTGGCGACGCAGGCGCACCTGAAGTTCGAGGAAATCATGGGCGGCGACACCGCCGAGTCGATCGACGAAGTGCGCAAGCTGATGAAAGAGTCGCGCTGGTTTATCAATGCCCTCCTCAAGGGCGGAGAAAACGAAGAGGGCAAGTTCCTGCCACTGACCCAGCCCGAAGCGGTTTCGCAAGCACAAGCGACGCTGACACAGTTTGAGGCGCTGGAAAACGCCCTCAACTCCCGCCACGCCACACTCGGGAAGGCTGATGAAGCTGAGCGGCTAAAAGTCGACGCGGAGTTTGACAAAGGCTTCGATGTCTTCATCGCTGCGGCAGACAAGCTGGAAACGCACATCCAGACAGGCATGCGCAACGACTTGACCAAGCTGGAAGATTCCGTCGGAAATTCTCGCCTGGTGATGGCGGTGCTGGTCGCTGCGGGCTTTTTCATCAGTTTTCTTCTGGGCTGGGTGATCAAGGGTTCGATTGTTCGCCCACTCGGCCAGTGCGTCTCTTTGGCAAAGGCGGTCGAGAACGGCGACCTGACGCGCCGGGTCGAAATTGCGGGAGGAGGTGAGGTTGGTACACTGCTGCGCGCCTTGGCCGCTATGCAGACCCGACTGGCCGATGTGGTGCGTCATGTTCGGCAGAGCACGGACTCTGTCGCTACTGCCAGTGCCGAAATCTCTCAGGGCAACAGTGACTTGTCGGCGCGCACTGAAAGTCAGGCCAGCGCTCTGGAGCAAACTGCCGCCAGCATGGAACAACTCAGTTCAACCGTG
>JBIJDQ010000160.1:0-5725 GCA_044344025.1 Rhodoferax sp. | reverse complement strand
GTCGGGCGGACTGCTCGATCAGCGCAATGTCTGACGCTTCAGGCGTGTGGACATCGTGGTGGTAAATGGCAAAGGTGCCCAACACCCGGCCGCGCGAATCTCGAAAAGGCTGAGACCAACAAGAGCCCAAACCGGCGCTGGCCGCCAGGTCTTTGTAGGGAGCCCAGTAGGGATGGGTGGCGATGTCTTCCACCACCACCAGTTCACCGGTGAATGCCGCCGTGCCGCATGAGCCCACACCCTGGCCAATTTCCAGCCCCTCAAGGGCAGTGTTGTAAAAATCAGGCAGACTGGGCGCCACGCCACGCCCAAAGTGACGACCATCGCTGCTGAGCAGCAAAATACTGCACAGCGCACGCAACTGCAGTTGCTCCGCCCCCAACACCAAGGCCTCAAGAACAACACCAAGGGCTTGGTCACTCGCAAGCAATTCAAGGATATGGCTTCGATGCAGTTCGCCCTGTGTGGCCTGTTTGATGGCGCTTATGTCGGCGTGGGTGATAACCGCGCCGTCTTGGACATCCCGACCAAGTGGCACCACGGTCATCAAAAACCATCGCTTTTGTGTGGGTGAGTCGCAAGGGTATTCAAGACTGAACTCCGGCAAGTGCCCGCTGAGCACCGCCTCAATGCCGCTGCGCGAATCGGCATCACAAACAGACAGGTAATTGGCCCCGACCCCCACCGATGCGACAGGTTTGCCCAAGGTGTCACTGTTGTCCCGTGCGAAACACTGCCAGCCTTTGTTGACCGCCCGAATGATGCCATGGCGGTCCACCACGGCAATTTCAGCGGTGAGGGAATTGAGCACAGTGTTCTTGAAGGCTTCACTTTTCTCTAGTGCAGCCTCAGCTAGCCTGCGTTTGCTGATGTTGCTGAAGGTGACCACCACCTGCTGCAAGCTGCCATCGGGGTTGAACTGGGGTTTGGCCGTGACCAGCAACCACACCCGTTCTTGGCTGGCAGGGCGAAAAACCCCCATCACCACGTCTTCTACCGCCTGGTGCGTGGCAATGGCCTGTGACACCGGGTGGGTATCTCCCGGAAAAGGCGTGCCGTCTTCATGAATCACATCCCAGCTCGGGTCAAAAGAGGTTTTGCCCAGCAACTGGTCCAGCGTCAAGCCAAGCATATCCAACGCCAGCTGGTTGCTCATGAGAATTTCCGAGGTGGGCGAGTGAATCAGCACGCCCACCTGCAAGTCGTCCACCAGTTGGCGATAACGTTGGCCGCTCAGGGCCAAATCAGTTTCCCGCTTGACCAGCGTTTGCAGCAAGCCGTTAAAGCCGGTCACCAGCGCGCCGAATTCATCATGGTGCGCAATCGGCAGTGGTTGGGGTATCTGGCCGCTGCCGCTCAGGGTGGCCAAGGTCTTGACGGTGGCCAGCACAGGCGCCAATTGGCGGCGCACCATCCACCAGGTTAGTGCGCCAGCCAACAAGCTTAAAACCACAGCGGCCAACATCAAGTGCTGTTGCAGGGCGCGAATCGGTGCAAAGGCTTCTTGTGCAGGCAACACAGCCGCCAGCAGCCACCCCACTGATGGAATGCCAATGTCTGAGACCAACACCTCCAAACCTTGCGGGTTCACCAAGACCGCAGACCCCTCATAGCCATTGATGAAACGGTCCAACCCTGGGTGCACACCCGCAGGGGGCAATTGCTCCATGATGCGGGACTTGTCTGTGGCGGTAACCACAAGCCTTTGCCGGGGAGCCACCAACAAGTAACCGCCCGTTTTGCCGTAGCGGTTTTGAATGATGCGGTCCAAAAAGTTGGGTGCCCCCAGGTCAATGACCCCCGACAGGGCACCAACCACCTGACCTTGTGGGTTGCGTATCGGCACCGTCATGCCAAAAACCGGGGCTCGCAACTTCTTGCCCATCTGGACTTCGCTGGTGCTTGACTTGCCCTGGGTCAGCGCAGCCGCCACGGTGGTGTTGTCCATGTAGTTCAGGCCTACGCGGCCTGCGCGCAATGGCGATTCGGCAATGGCCGTGCCGTCTGAACGGTAGGCCAACACACCAAAGTTGAACTGGTCTGACAACAACTGGTTTTGATCGAGCCAAGCCTGCATGGCTACAGGCCCGGCCAACAGCATGGGCCCAGAGCGTTCTGCGGCCTGCTCAAGGGCCTTCATACGACTCGAAAGCGCCTCATCGACCTGACTTGCGGCAAGCGACGCGGTGGAAAACTGCTGCTGCCCAAGCATTTGCTCCAGATCTGCGCGCAGCATGCGGCTCGCAAACAGCGTCGACACCCAGGTACTGATAAGAAAAATGACCAGGGTAAATAGGGTCACCCTGGTTTTTAGGGAAAAACGCTGGGAAACGCTTGGGTACATGCTGGAGCGGTCAGTCTGTGGAGTTCACTGGCACTCTAGCACCAATGCTTGGCATAGTCATTGAAAATCTACAAGCTCGAGTGCGTGAGACGGTCAACTGACCCGTTTTGGCGAAAACCGATAGCCACCAACGAGTCAAGCTTAAAAATTTACGCCTTTTATGCTTCTAGTGCTTGATATATATACTCCGGAAGCTACTATTTTAATAGTAAAAACAGACACTCCGACAACACCACATTTCCCCATTGAGAGATAAACCACTCGTTCACGACTCCAAGCTAGGTGATCACCGTGGTCTCTTGGGCAACATGGCTGAGCATTGAGCTGGCGATTTTTTGATCAACAATCTGTCCTCTGTAGCACTGCCCAAGGATAGACATGACTCAAAAAACATTTATTGCCGGCGTTGGCATGATTCCCTTCGTCAAGCCCGGCGCCAGCGACACCTACGACAAGATGGCCGCCGAAGCGACCCGACGCGCGTTGGCTGATGCCGGACTGGACTACAACCTGGTTCAGCAAGCGTTTGTCGGGTATGTCTACGGTGACTCCACCTGCGGCCAAAAAGCCCTTTACCAGGTGGGCATGAGCGGCATTCCGGTGGTTAATGTCAACAACAATTGCTCCACCGGGTCCACCGCGCTTTTTTTAGCACGCCAGGCCATTGCCGCCGGAGCCGACTGCGTGCTGGCCCTTGGTTTTGAACAAATGGCACCCGGTGCTTTAGGCAGCGTGTTCAAAGACCGGCCCAGCCCATTTGATGCGTTCGATGCCGTCACCGACGAACTGGTCGGCATGCCCGATGTGCCGCTGGCGCTGCGCTACTTTGGCGGTGCCGGGCTGGCCCACATGCGCCGCTACGGTACCGGTCTGGACAGTTTTGCCAAAATTCGCGCCAAGGCCAGCCGCCACGCGGCAAACAACCCGCTGGCCCTGTTTCGCAAGGTGGTCACCGAGGAAGAGGTACTGGACTCCCCTGCCCTGTGGCCCGGTGTCCTGACGCGGCTGATGGCCTGCCCGCCCACCTGTGGTGCGGCAGCCGCCGTGTTGGTGTCAGCAGGGTTTGCCAAACGCCATGGTTTACGCACCGATGTGTTCATTGCCGCACAGGCCATGACCACCGACCGCGCCAGCACTTTTGAGTCCAAAGACATGATGCGCCTGGTCGGCTATGACATGACGCGCGACGCGGCGAACCAGGTGTATGCCCAGGCAGGCATTGGCCCACAAGACCTGGACGTGGTGGAGTTGCATGACTGTTTTGCCCACAACGAACTCATCACTTACGAAGGCCTGGGCTTGTGCCCCGAGGGCGGTGCGGCCAAGTTCATTGCCGACGGCGACAACACCTACGGCGGCAAGGTAGTCACCAACCCGTCAGGTGGCCTGTTGTCCAAAGGCCACCCGCTGGGGGCCACCGGCTTGGCCCAGTGTTATGAGTTGACACAGCAACTGCGTGGCCAGGCCGAGCAACGCCAGGTGGCAGGTGCCCGCACCGCCTTGCAGCACAACCTTGGTTTGGGTGGTGCCTGCGTAGTGACGCTTTACCAATCGGCGTGAGCGACCGGTCGCACGCCATTACCGGAAAGTTCTCTGAGTCGCCGTGGGGCTTGTCGGCGTTAGACCCGAAAGCGGTCAGACGAGTTGTTCAATTTGGCAATCAGCGCCCTGGCAATGTCACGCAGGGGCAGAACTTCATCTGCGGCGCCATGAGCGATAGCTTCCCTGGGCATGCCAAACACCACACAGGAAGCCTCATCCTGAACGATGTTGTAACTCCCAGCGTCTTTCATCTCTTTCATGGCTTTGGCTCCATCGTTGCCCATGCCTGTCAACATGATGCCAAAGGCGTTGCGTCCGGCCACTTTGGCTGCTGACTTGAAAAGCACTTCAACCGAAGGCTTGTGGCGGTTGACGGGTTCACCGTCTTCCACCACCGCCACATAGTTGGCACCGCTGCGGTCCACCCTGAACTGCGTGCCGCCAGGTGCCAGGTAGGCATGTCCGGGCAACAGGCGCTCACCATGCACGGCCTCCCGCACGGCGATCCGGCACAAGCTGTGAAGCCTGGCGGCAAAACTTGTGGTGAAGCCAGGTGGCATGTGCTGGGTAATGGCGATGGCCGGAAAGTCTGCTGGCAACTGCATCAACACTTCCTTGATCGCCTCGGTGCCACCAGTTGATGCACCAATGAACACCAGTTTTTCTGTTGAAATCCGACCAGCAAGGGTCATGGCTGGGCGCTCGGTGGCCTCTTGAGCCGAAACAGCTGCCGGCTTGGTACGTTTGATGTGCGCGCTGGCCGCCACCCTTATTTTTTCAACAATCTGGGTCGACAACTCAGCCAAACCGTCAACCACACCCATGCGGGGCTTGGAGACAAAGTCAACGGCACCGAGTTCCAGCGCCTTCATGGTCACTTCGGCACCACGCTCGGTAAGGGTTGAAATCATGACGACCGGCATCGGCCGCAAGCGCATCAGCCGGCCAAGAAAATCAATGCCATCCATGCGCGGCATTTCAATGTCAAGCGTGATTACATCCGGATCCAGCTCACGAATCATTTCACGGGCAATCAGCGGGTCATTGGCGGCACCCACGCATTCCATGTCGGACTGACGGTTGATGATGCCAGCCAACAGACTGCGCACCAGCGCCGAATCATCCACCACAAGCACACGAATCTTCTTCAATTCCTGATCCTCAAAACAAATCGACAGAGCCGCCAGATGTCGACCTGGCTACGTTGGCCGCGTTGCCCTTGCGCTCTTCCACAGCCAAAGTCTCTGGATGAGAATGCGCCAGGCGTTTCACCAATGCCTTGCCGGTGACCGGGAAAAAACAGACTTTTCTGGGGTGAATGCCCAACACGTCCTGCGACACCACCGGGATGCGCTCGGTGGCCAGGTAATCCAGCACAAACGTGGTGTTTCTTTCACCGACATTCATTGAGGTAAAACCTGCCATCACCTGGGCGCCACCGAAGACCTTCGCCTGCATGGATTCGCGGCGTGCACCCAGCTTCAACATTTGATTGATCAGCAGCTCCATGGCGTAAGACCCATAACGCCCTCCCCCGTCGGCACTGTCTCCATCAGGCAACATGAAATGGTTCATGCCGCCTGCCCGAACACGCCCGTCCCAGATACATGCCGAAATACAGGACCCCAGCACCGTCATGACCATGATGTCGTCGCTTGCCACAAAGTACTCGCCAGGCAATACCTTGACCGCGTCGTACTGGAAATGGTGGTCGCTGTAAAAAAAGGATGCCTCGCCCGGATTGCGCGGCAGTGACTTCAGGTGGTCAACATTTGACACGCGAGCGTTTACCCCTTTAGCGACGCTCATAAACGGTTTTTCCCTTGAGCACGAACAGGT
>JBIJDQ010000159.1:0-5758 GCA_044344025.1 Rhodoferax sp. | reverse complement strand
TCCAGGTCAAGCGATTCCACAAAAAGCCAGTCCGCAGGCAGCGCAGCAGGCTTGGCCGCTGTATCAGATGAGTCAGTCATTGAGCTAGGTTTTCCAGATATCCCGGCGCGCTGGCCGGGCAAAATTCAGACGCGCGTTAGCGAACGGGCAGGTACTTGGCGGGGTCAACCGGCTTGCCTTGCCGGCGCACCTCGAAATGCAGTTTGACCCGATCGGCATCGCTGTTGCCCATTTCAGCAATTTTTTGCCCGCCGGTCACGGTCTGGTCTTCCTTAACCAGTAGAGTCTGATTGTGCGCATAGGCGGTCAGAAACACATTGTCATGCTTGAGAATAATCAGGTTGCCATAGCCACGCAGCCCGGCACCCACATAAACCACCCGACCATCGGCTGCAGCCACCACCGGGTCACCTGCCTTGCCCCCAATGTCCAGGCCCTTGTTTTTGACCTCGTCAAAACCGGCAACCACCGCGCCATTGGCCGGCCACAGCCAATTCACCTCACCCTCGGGTGCGACAGGTTTGGATGTGTTGCTGCTGCTGGCCGCTGCACTGGCGGCAACTGCTGGCGCAGAAGCGCTACCCACCACCACCGCAGGTTTGGCGACCGGCCTGACCACCACGCCCTCACCGTCAATCGGGGGTGCGACTCGCAAGACCTGTCCAACCTCAATGCGGTTCGGATTGTCAACCTTGCTCCAGCGCGCCACATCCTGCATGGACTGCCCGTTGTCCATAGAGATACGCAGCAAGGTGTCACCCGGTTTGACGGTGTAGTAACCGGGCTTGCCAGCGTTCTCGAAGCCCTGGGGTTGCTTCACCGGGACCACTGGCAAAGTCGGGATTGCCGGACCAGAGGGGTTGCCCGCGCGGGTCACACGCTCCTCCACGGGTGCATGGTTCACACCCTTGCTGGCGCAACCCGCCAGACCCAGCGTTGCCACTGCAAGCCCCAACATCACTTTGCGATTCAAACCCGTCATAAAAACCCCTTTATTCAACGCCAGATTTTAAGGGGACGAAGTGCACCGCCTCCATCACGGTCTGGCGAATGCCCAAAGCGGTTTTGTCAATGACCACCAGGGCCTGGCGGGCCGGGCTGCTGGCCCCAGCCGACACCGGGGCCACCAGCCTGCCGCCCACGGCCAACTGGTCAATCCAGGCCTGCGGCACGGCCTCGCCACCTGCAGCAGCAATGATGCCTGCGTAAGGCGCGCCCTGGGCATACCCGACCATACCGTCCCCAAACAACAAGTGCACATTGGCCAGGCGAAAGTGCCGCAAGTTTTCCCGCGCTCTGTCATGCAGACCTCGCAGGCGTTCAATGGAATACACCTCGCTGCACAGCAAACTCAATAGGGCTGCCTGGTACCCGCAACCGGTGCCAATCTCCAGCACCCGGCCCAAGCGCTGCGGATTTCCCTGGCGCAACAGCTCAAGCATTCTCGACACCACACCGGGTTTGGAGATGGTTTGCCCCAGCCCAATGGGCAGGCTGGTGTCTTCGTAGGCCTGATTCACCAAGGCAGTGTCCACAAAGCGATGGCGCTCAATGCCGTTCATGGCATGCAACACGTGTACATCGGCAATGCCTTGTTGGGCCAGTTTGGCCACCATGCTGCGGCGTACCGCACTCGAATCCATGCCCAAACCCTGGGTCACCGCACGCTCAAGGCGCCCATGTGCCAGCGCCTGTGCGTGCGCGGGCGCTGGCCGCACAGGGGTCAACGCCGCCTTGGGCAAATCAAGCCGTGCGGGAAAGCCTGGCCGCTCTTTGGCGGGCAAAGGTTTGCTAAGCGTCATCAGGCAGGGTTGTCAGCACTGGCCAATCTGACGGCGGTCTGCGCCCAATAACCCAGGTGCTCATGGTCGGTCAAGTCCACCTTCAGGGGTGTCATAGCGATATGACCCTGGGCTGTAGCGTGAAAATCAGTGCCATCGGCATCATCCTTGACCGCTCCCGCAGCGCCAATCCAGTACATGGTTTCGCCACGTGGGCTCATTTGTGTGATCACCGCCTCAGCCGCGTGCCGACGCCCCAGGCGACACAACTTGAGGTGCCCCATCTGGTCCAGCGGCAAATTGGGAATATTCACATTAAGCAGCCAGGGTGCCATGCCGATCAGGTTTTGTGCCGACATTTGCATCACCAGCTCGCGCACTTTGACGGTTGCTGCATCCAGATGCAGCCAATCCCGTTCAACCTGCGAAAACGCAATAGACGGAATACCAAACAGGTAGCCTTCCATGGCCGCGCCCACGGTGCCGGAATAAATGGTGTCGTCCCCCATGTTGGCACCGTTGTTGATGCCGGACACCACCAGATCGGGCCGGTAGCCCAACAGGCCAGTCAGCGCAATGTGCACGCAGTCTGCCGGGGTGCCATTCACATACCGAAAACCGTTGGCTGCCCGATGCACATAAAGCGGGGTATGGAGGGTTAGTGCGTTGGACTTGGCGCTGTTATTGTGCTCAGGTGCCACTACTTCGACCTCAGCCACATCTTTAAGTGCGTCATAAAGCGCCATCAGGCCTGGGGCCTGAAACCCATCGTCATTGGAGATAAGAATTTTCATGCTACTGCCCATGTTTGACCTGAATTGTAGGGTCTGCCCTGACCCTCCGTGCGGTCCCTCACGGGACAATCAGCCAGCTGTCCGACCCCTATCATGCAGCACTTTTTTGGAGAACACCCCATGCACGCTTGGCTTTGTGAAACACCGACCGGCATTGATTCCCTGACCTGGAAAAACTTGCCCATGCCAGTGCCTGGCCCTGGACAGGTACTGATTGAAATCAAAGCCGCCAGCCTGAATTTTCCAGATGCATTGATTGTGCAAAACAAGTACCAGATCAAGCCACCCCTGCCCTTTGTGCCAGGTTCTGAGTACGCAGGCACCGTGCATGCGGTGGGCGAAGGGGTGACCAGACTGCATGTGGGCCAGTCCGTGGCTTGTTTGAGTGGCACGGGCGGCTTTGGTACCCACACTGTGGCACCTGCAGCCTTGTGCATGACGCTGCCCTCTGGTTTTTCGTTTGAAGATGCCGCAGCATTCATCATGACCTATGCCACCTCGCACCACGCCCTGGTGGATCGCGCCCAGCTCAAGGCTGGTGAAACCGTGCTGGTGCTTGGCGCGGCAGGCGGGGTAGGCACGGCTGCCATCCAGATCGCCAAAGCCTGCGGCGCACGGGTGATTGCCGCCGCTTCCACGGACGACAAATGCGCACTGTGCCGCCAACTGGGTGCAGATGCCACAGTGAACTACCAAACTACGGACCTGCGCGAGGCACTCAAGGCACTCACCGCTGGCACCGGGCCTGACGTGGTCTATGACCCGGTAGGCGGCGACCTGGCAGAGCCCGCTTTTCGCGCCATTGCCTGGCGTGGCCGCTATCTGGTGGTGGGATTTGCCGCTGGGCCCATTCCCGCGCTGCCGCTGAACCTGATGCTGCTCAAGGGCGCTTCGGTGGTGGGCGTGTTCTGGGGCGACTTTGCCAAACGCGAACCCCAGGCCAACGCCGCCATGATGCATGAGCTTGCCAACTGGTACCTGCAAGGCAAGATTAAGCCGGTGATTGACCGCGTGTTGCCCATGGCCAACCTGAAAACCGCCTTTGCCCTTATGGCTTCGCGCAACGTCAAAGGCAAATTGGTCCTGGTCAATTAATCGACACTTCATCAACACCAATGGGTGATGATGAAGTCACACGTCCCTTTTACTGAGGAACCATGAAGGTTGACTTTTCGTCAAGACGGCCAGGGCTGTCAAGCGATTCCACAGCAAAGTGAATCTCATGAGAGCCCGGCGTTGCCGCGTCTGGCGGGGCTTGCACCCGCACTGCCATCGTGCGGGCCTCGGTGGAGGCAATATCGATGGTGGCTTCAGAGGTCACCACTAACCCTGGCAAACCACTCACCGACACCCTGTAGCGCTGCGGAGACTCGGTCGCGTTCATCACCTGAATGCGGTAAACGTTCTCAATCATCCCAGCATCCACCACCCGCGCCATCACGCCACGGTCACGCACCACATTGGCTTTGAACGGTGTGCGCATCGCTAGGCCAACAAAAATAGCCACCACAATCCCAAGCAGAATGGTGGTGTACACCAGCACCCTTGGCCGCATCACATGTTTGAAGGTCTGCTCTTTTGTCCAATGGTTTTTCATGGCGTTTTCGGTCGAGTACTTGACCAGACCACGCGGATAGCCCACCTTGTCCATCACGGTGTCACACACGTCGGCACAGGCACCGCAACCAATACACTGGTACTGCAAACCATCTCGGATATCAATGCCGGTGGGGCACACCTGCACACACAAACTGCAATCCACACACGCACCCAGGTTCAATTTCAATGGGTCAGCTTTCTTGGAGCGTGCACCACGTGGCTCACCACGTTCGGTGTCATAGGTCACGATCAGGGTGTCCTTGTCGAACATGGCACTTTGAAACCGGGCATAGGGGCACATGTGCAGGCAAATCTGCTCACGCATGAAACCCGCATTGCCATAAGTGGCAAAGGCGTAAAAGAAAACCCAGAAAAATTCCCAGGCGGCCAATTTGCCCCCCAAAAATGCCCCGGCCATTTCACGCATAGGCACGAAGTAGCCGACAAAAGTAAACCCGGTCCAGAAGGCAAAGGCGATCCACAAAAATTGTTTACCCGCCTTGCGAGCCAAGATCTCGGCAGTCATCGGGCCTTCATCACGGCGCATGCGTGCTGACCGGTCGCCTTCGAGCTTTTTCTCTATCCACAAAAAGATTTCGGTGTACACGGTTTGTGGGCATGCATAACCGCACCACAAGCGCCCCGCCACAGCAGTGAATAAAAACAGCGACAAAGCAGCAATGATCATCAAGCCGGTGAGGTAAATGAAGTCTTGCGGGTACAACACCAAGCCAAAAATATAGAAGCGGCGCACACTCAAATCAAACAACACCGCCTGGCGCTGACCCCACTCGATCCATGGCAAACCGTAAAAAATGATCTGAGTAACCCACACCATGATCCAGCGCCAGTTTGAAAAGACCCCGGTCACACTGCGTGGGTAGATTTTTTTATGCGCGGCGTAAAGGGAGATCACCTTCTCATCAGGCTCTGCCACGGCGATGGGTATCACCTTTTTGACATCTTTGCTTTCAGGGTTCATCAGGGGGTCCTCAAATGGTAGAAACAAGTAATTTTTTTTCTGGCAGCGCAGCCATCTGCGCCAGGAATTCGTCGCGCGTCAAACCGGCAAAAAACGGGTGCCAGCGGCGCTGCTCCAGCACCGTGCTCACGGCCCGTGCGCGAAGCTCGTGGCCAGCAAAAAGCAGCGTTTCATCAGGCAAGGAGAATACCCGCTGGATCACACTGTCCCACAGTGCTTCGGGTGCCGCCGGGCGCGGCTGGTGTGGACATGACGCAACCGTCAGCAGTCCACCACAAAACAAGCGGTCGCGCCAGGCAAAGCTGAGGCAATTGGGCGTGTGGCCTGGTGTGGGCATGATGCGCACCAGCTCATTTCCAAAGGACAACAAACCACCTTCAAGCAAAGGCACGCCACCCAAGGCATCGCCTTGAACCAAGGGTGCACCCAGACGGGTCAGACCCGCCCGCTCATTGGGCAAGCATTCATCATGGTGGTGGGTGCGCAACACCCAGCGCAGGCGCAAATCCCGTTCGGCCAGCAACGCCTGCAGCACTGGCAGGTCACATGCATGCGGGTCAACCAACACCGCTTCACGGGCATCGAGATCAGCCAGCAGGTAA
>JBIJDQ010000158.1:0-5767 GCA_044344025.1 Rhodoferax sp. | reverse complement strand
AAGCTTGCTGGCCATGTTGCTCGGCAACTGAAATTGTTTGGCCGCTACACCCAACTCTTGCGCGCCCGGGGTCAGGGCCCACTCATAAAACTTTTTGGCAGAATCCAGGTTGCGCGCACCCTTAATCAGGCTCATGGAGCCAATCTCGGCACCTGTGCCCTCACAAGGCGTGTTGCTCACCATCGGAAACCCATTTGCCAATTCCACCGCAGCTTCATGGGCAAAGGCCACACCAATCAGGTTCTCGCCGCGTGCGGCGTTTTTCACCGGTGCAGCACCCGAGCGCGTGTACTGGTTGATGTTTTTGTGCAGTGCTTTCAGGTAGTCAAAGGCTTTTTCCTCGCCCATCAACTGCACCAGAGTGGCAATTTGCACATAAGCAGTGCCCGAGGTGTTGGGGTTGGGTGCCTGAATTTCGCCCTTCCATTTCGGGTCAAGCAAATCAGCCCAGCACTTGGGAGGCTGTAGCTTCTTCTTGGTCATGGCCTCGGTGTTGTAACTGATTCCTAACGGTCCAGAATAAATACCCACTGTCTTGTAACCAGTTTGCGCAGCCTGCTTTTGCGCCCAATCGTAAAGCTGCGGCAAGGTTGTCGATTTGTACTCCAGCGTCAGTCCCAATTCGGCTGCTTGCATGTGTGGGTCACCCGTGCCACCGTACCAAACATCGGTTTTTGGATTGGCTTTTTCGGCGTTCAACTGCGCCATGGCCTCGCCGGACGCTTTGTGCGTCAGATTGACCTTGATGCCGGTTGTTTTGGCAAACACAGTTTGCACCAGATTGCACTGCTCGGCTTGCACGGAACAAATGATATTGACCTGGCCCTGCTGTGCCTGCGCCGCCAAAGAAAGCAAGGCCACGGCGGTGGCCAGTAAGTGCTTTTTCATCAAAACCCCTAAAAAATTGTCTAATTTGTCTGGTTCGCACTTTACTCTCATTGATGCGTTCTGCCTGCTGGGGAAAACGCCAAGTTTGCGCCAGATCAACAACACCTTGAGTTACCATATTTTGAAATAAACATGAAACTAAGTTACATTAACGTTTCAAATTTTTCAGCCTGTTTGATTGAACATACCCTATGAGTTTTGACCTTGTCCTTTTTGGCGGCACCGGCGATTTGTGCTGGCGCAAACTGATGCCAGCCCTGTTTCAGGCCTTCAAACACGGCACCCTGCCTGAGGGCGCACGCATCATCGGTGTTGGCCGCGATGACCTCAGCGACGAACGTTACCGCGCTCAGATTCAAGGGCGCTTTGACCAGGTGACCCTGGCCAAACGGCCCAACCCCGAAGAATTTGCGCGCTTTTCCAGCCTGCTGGAATTTGTCAGCATGGACCTGTCCAAGCCCGAACATTACGCCTACTTGCGCGACAAACTGGCCCACCGCCAAGCTGACACCGTGGTCATGTACCTGGCCACTGCCCCCACGCTGTTCACCACCATCGTGGAACAACTTGCCGCTGCCGGCCTGAATACACCGCAGACGCGTGTCGTACTTGAAAAGCCTCTGGGCCACGACCTGGCCAGCAACCGGGCCATCAACCACAGCGTGGCGCAGGTGTTTAATGAGAACCAGGTCTTTCGCATCGACCACTACTTGGGCAAACCTGCGGTACAAAACCTGTTTGCACTGCGCTTTGGCAATGCCCTGTTTGAGCCACTGTGGCGGCGTGAGCACATTGCCAACATCCAGATCACCATCGCCGAAGAGCTTGGCGTGGAAAAGCGCGGTGGGTTTTACGAAACCACAGGTGCCCTGCGGGACATGGTGCAAAACCATGCATTGCAATTGCTGTGCGCCATTGGCATGGAGCCCCCCATCAACTCCCATGCCGATGCCATTCGCGACGAAAAGCTCAAGGTCTTGCGCTCACTCAAGCCCTGGACGGCGGAGACTCTGGCACAAGATGTGATTCGTGGTCAATACAGCGCCGGCGCGATTGGCGGTTTGGCCGTGCCGGGTTACCGCGAAGAATTGGGCGTAGACCCTGCCAGCCACACTGAGACCTTTGTTGCCTTACGCACAGAAATATCCAACTGGCGCTGGGCCGGTGTGCCTTTCTACATCCGCACCGGCAAACGTCTGGCCGGACGGGATGCTCGCATTGTGGTGAATTTCCGGCCCACGCCGCACGCCATCTTCAACTCGCAAATTGGCATGGCCAATCGCTTGGTGATCAACCTGCAACCCAAAGACGGACTGGAGTTGCACCTGCTGGCCCAGGCCCAGGACAAACGCCAAAACTCGAACCTGCTGGCGCCGGTGCAATTGGATCTGGACTTTGACAAACGCTTTGGCGGTGAACGCGTCGGGGCCTATGAGCGACTGCTGCTGGATGTGATTGAAGGCCGGTTGAACCTCTTTGTGCGCAGCGACGAGCAAGAAGAAGCCTGGCGCTGGGTGGAGCCCGTTCTGAGCCACTGGCAGGCAGATGCCCAAGGTCCGCGGCCCTACACCGCCGGCTCCTGGGGTCCAAGCGCCACCAGCGCCATGATTGCACGTGATGGATTTTGTTGGAGTGAAGAGTGTTGACCTATGCTTGATCGAATCAAGGCCTGCTTGCCCTCCCTTGCACCTGCTGAACAACGGGTGGCCCGGTTGGTGCTGAGCGACCCACGCAGTTTTGCCTTGATGCCCGTAAGCGACCTGGCCGACCGTGCCCATGTGAGCAAACCCACCGTGGTGCGTTTTTGTCGCAGCGTGGGTTATGACGGTTTGAGTGACTTCAAACTCAAGCTGGCCGGTAGCGTGAGTGAAGGCGTGCCCTTTATTCACCGCAGCGTGGACGTTGATGACAAGATCAGCGACATCATGGTCAAGGTGATTGACAACACGGTGGCCGCGTTTCTCAAGTACCGCAATGACGCATCCGCCGTGGCCATTGAAAAGGCGGTCGACGCCTTGGTCAGCGCATACAAAGCCGGGCGACGCATTGAGTTTTATGGTGTTGGCAACTCCGGTGTGGTGGCGCAAGACGCGCAACACAAATTTTTCCGGCTGGGCATCAATGGGGTGGCCTACAGCGATGGCCACATGCAGGTCATGAGTGCGTCACTTTTGCAGCCTGGCGACTGTGTGTTGGTCATTTCCAACTCCGGGCGCACCCGTGACTTGATGGATTCATGCGACATTGCACGTAAAAACGGGGCCACCGCCATCGTCATCACCGCCAGCGGCTCACCGCTGGCTGCGGCTGGCCATATTCACGTGGCTGCTGACCACCCCGAGGGTTATGACCGATACAGCCCCATGGTGTCGCGTTTGTTGCACCTGATGATCATTGACATTTTGGCCACCTCCGTGGCCCTGCGTATTGGCGGGGACAAACTGCAACCCCTGCTGCGTGAGATGAAGAACAACTTGCGCAACAAGCGCTACGCCTGAAACCAGAGCTGCACAGAACTGGCAAAAGCGAAACGGTAGAATCTTTGCGTTAAACGGACAAACCAATGAAACACATCCTGTGGTTGCTTAAGTGGGTACTTAAAGCAGCCATTTTTTTTACCCTGTTTGCCTTCGCGCTGAACAACCAGCAAGACACAACTGTGCACTTTTTCTTTGGCAACCAATGGCGGGCACCGCAAGTGCTGGTGGTGCTGTCGGCGTTCAGTATGGGCGTGGTCGTGGGGGTTCTGGGTATGTTGCCCCGTTGGCTGCGCAAGCGCACGGCAGCGCCAACGGTTGACGCACCAAAGCCTGAGCCCAGCGTCGCCCCCCCACAACCAGCTGTTGCCCCCAGCTACGCCGATGGAATTTAGCCTGACCGGGTTGCTGCTGGGAGTTCCCCTGGTCTTTGTGCTGGGCTGGGTAGCCTCGCGACTGGACCTGCGCCAAATCCGCATGGAGAACCGCCAGGCCCCAAAAGCCTACTTCAAGGGACTTAACTTCTTGCTTAACGAGCAACAAGACCAGGCTATAGATGCCTTTATTGAAGCGGTTCAAAACGACCCCGACACCTCCGAGCTGCACTTTGCCCTAGGCAACCTGTTTCGCAGGCGCGGTGAATACGAACGTGCCGTGCGGGTTCACGAGCACTTGCTGTCGCGCGGCGACCTGAGCCTGGCTGACCGTCAACGTGCGCAACATGCCCTGGCGCTTGACTTTCTCAAGGCTGGTTTGCTTGACCGCGCAGAAGCTGCACTGCTCAAGCTGGAAGGCACCCCGTTTGAGGGGCAGGCCCGGCTGGCCCTGCTGGCCAATTACGAGCGCAGCCGGGATTGGGCGCTGGCCGCCCAGGTGGCAGAAAAACTCGACTCTTCCGCCCAAGCCAACTTCAGCCACCGTTTGGCCCACTACCTCTGCGAACAGTCCTCAGCGCTGTCAGCCAAAGGGGAGTGGGCTGGCGCGGAACATTTGCTGCAACAAGCCATCACCAAAGCACCCGATGCAGCGCGTGCACGGCTGGACCTAGCGCAGCTGCAAGCCAAAACCGGACGGGTGGCGCAAGCTTGGCAAACCCTTGCTGATGCCGTCAACCATGCCCCAGAGGCCATTCCCCTGATGGCTCAGCCTTGGGCAGACTTGGCACTGCGCTGTGGGCGCGGTGCCCAAACCTGCGCATTAATGGAAGCAATCTATGCGAGTAGCCCGTCGCTGGATGTGCTCGATGCCATCGTGACACTCTCCAGCGCAGACAGCCATGACCAGACAAGTGCCCGTGACTGGTATGCGCGGCATCTGGCACAAGAGCCTTCGCTGGTGGCTGCCAGCAAATGGATTGCGGGAGAGAAACTGGAGCACGAGCAGTTTCATCCTCAGGTTCAGCGTGCGCTGGACCATGCCACCAAACCCCTGATGCGCTACCGCTGTGCCGCCTGCGGCTTTGAGGCCACACAACATTTCTGGCAATGCCCCGGTTGCCAGACCTGGGACAGTTACCCCGCCCGGCGGGTAGAAGAACTATGAACTTATGACTATTTCCAAAGAACGCCTGAACCAGGCCCGTGTGCTGGTGGTCGGTGACGTGATGCTTGACCGCTATTGGTACGGTGCCGTTGACCGCATCAGCCCTGAAGCCCCGGTGCCCGTGGTGCGCATCAACCGCGAAGAAGAGCGCAATGGGGGGGCCGCCAATGTGGCCTACAACCTGGTCACACTGGGCGCGCAAGCCTCTCTTTTAACCGTGGTGGGCGACGACGAAGCCAGCCACAAGCTCGAAGCCCTGGTGGCCAACACCGGTATTCAAACCTATTTTGGCCGTGACCCCCAGCTCAAGACCACCGTCAAGCTGCGCGTGATTGGCCGTCAGCAGCAGTTGCTGCGGCTTGACTTTGAAAACACCCCAAAAAGTGAAATCCTGGCCTCACAGACCGCCACCTTCACTGACCTCTTGCCCAGCCACCACGCGGTACTGTTTTCTGACTACGGTAAAGGTGGTTTGGCGCATGTGAGTGACATGATTGCCCGGGCCAGAGTTGCGGGCAAGCCCATTCTGATCGACCCCAAAGGCACAGATTATTCGCGCTACCACGGGGCTGACGTCATCACACCCAACCGCGCTGAGTTGCAACAGGTCATTGGTGTTTGGCACGATGAGGCCGACCTGCAAACCAAGGTTGAAAACCTGCGCCAGTCGCTGGGTTTGCACGCCATACTGCTCACCCGCAGCGAAGAGGGTATGACCCTGTTTGATGCGGCTGGCCAGCTGCATGTGAGTGCCCAGGCCCGAGAGGTGTTTGATGTCACCGGTGCGGGCGACACGGTGATTGCCACCATGGCCGCGCTGGTGGCGGCGGGCTTTAGCCTGCGTGAAGCCCTGCCCTTGG
>JBIJDQ010000009.1:0-18829 GCA_044344025.1 Rhodoferax sp. | reverse complement strand
GGGCCAGTACCTGGCCACCTCGGAGGCGGGGCAAACCGCAGAAATCAGCCTGATCAGCACCGTGGCGCAAAGCTGGATGAGTCTGCTGGCAGATGAAGAACTGCTTGCGGTCTCCAGGCAAACCCTGGACTCCCGCACAGAATCACTGAAACTGGTGGAACTCAAGTTCAAACACGGCGCAGCCTCTGAGCTGGACCTGCGGCTGGGGCAAACCCTGTTGGAGAGTGCCCGTGTCACCTTTGCCCAGCAAACCCGCCAGCGTGCGCTGGACGAAAACGCACTGGTGCTGCTATTGGGCCAGGCATTGCCCGAGGCAAGCCGGGCGCGATTGGGGCAACAAAGCCTGTCGCAACTGGGTTTTGCCGAGTTGCCCGCCGGGCTGCCCTCTGACCTGCTCATCCGCCGCCCGGACATTCGCCAAGCCGAACACAACCTGATTGCCAGCAACGCCAACATTGGCGCTGCACGGGCGGCTTTTTTCCCGCGCATCAGCCTGACTGCCGGGGCCGGGTCAGCCAGCACCGCGCTGTCGGGCCTGTTCAAGGACGGCTCCTGGGGTTGGACACTGGCACCCCAGTTGGTGTTGCCCATTTTTGACGCCGGGCGCAACCAGGCCAATCTGGATGGTGCCAAAGCCGGGCGGGACATGGCCGTGGCGCACTACGAGAAAGCCATCCAAAGCGCTTTTCGGGAAGTGGCCGATGCCCTGGCCAGCAGGGCCACTTTAGTGCAGCAATTGCATGCTAGCCAAGCGCTGCTGGGGTTTGAGACCAACCGAAGCCACTTGGTGCAACTGCGGCTGACGCATGGCGCAGCGAGTCAATTGGATTGGCTGGACGCCCAACGGGCCCTGTTTGTTGCGCAACAAGGCGCGGTGCAAACCCGATTGGCGGTACTACAGAATCAGGTCACTCTCTTCAAGGCACTGGGGGGCAGCGCCAAACTGCCAAACCTGTAGGTCGTCCTGAGCCCAATGGCCTAAGCCAACCGCTCAATGGCTTGGTTGGTGTTCACCTGACAAAATTCAAGTCGGTGTGCGATTCATGAGCGGCCCGTAAATGCCGCAGCTGATCTGGCGGATGCCAACGCTGCAGCTTTGCGCTTGAACATGGCACTCATGAAAAGAGCACCAAATGGAATGAAAGCCACCAGCATCATGCGTGTGGTCTCAGTTGCAGTAAGCAAGCCTGCCGATGCCGCCCGCATCACCATGGCCACGTAAATCAAAAACGCCGCGCCGTGCAAGGGGCCAAGCACGGTGACAAATTCGGGCATACCGGCCATGCGCTTCAAAGGCACAGCCAGACACACCAACAAAATCAGGGTCGCGCCTTCGGACAAGGAGGCCCGGCGCAACCAGCGCAAGTTCAACAGGGTGTTGTTCATCAAATTTCCAGTTTTTGAGCGCAGATCATATAAGCAACGGCGAATAAATATCAGTCCATGAATCGGCTACCCACTGGTGTTGTGGGCCATTTGACTTTAACGCCAAAGGTGATGCCACTCAGGTTTGGGTGCGTCATCTGTCAAATTTGGCAGAGGTTTGCGCCAAATATGTCTGCCATTGTTCTTCCGGATTGGGATGCCAGTGTTTTCATGGCTTTAAGCCAATGTTTTTATTGAGTTTTTTCTTATTAATAAGCTGGCACGAATATTGATAAACATGAAGAATCCGGGACGCTGGGCTCGCGTATTTCCGCCAGAACAGGCATACCCCGGTTTATAGACAGATGAGGACGACAACTTCATGGACATGATTGGTCTTTACCCGACCTGGTTTGAACCGGGCGTAGGCAGCGGCTGGATCGTGGGGCTGATAGCCACCATCCACGTGCTTTTTTCACACACTTCGGTGGGTGCGGCGATATTTTTCGCCTACCTGGCCAACTACGCGCACCGCAACCAGCGGCCCGACCTGCTGGAGTTCATCCGGCGCTATGGCCTGTTTTTGCTGGTGTTCAGCTATGTGCTGGGGTCGATTACCGGGCCGGGCATCTGGTACTCCACCACGGTGGCCAGCCCGCGCGGCATCTCGGCTTTGATCCACAATTTTGTCTGGATGTGGGCTACCGAGTGGGTGTTTTTTGTGATTGAGGTGGTGGGCGTGTACATGCTGGTGTACCTGGCCAACAAGCTCGATGGCAAGACCTACCTGAAGCTGTCCTTCATCTTCGGCCTGACCTCTTACACCACCATGCTGGCCATCATCGGCATCCTGTCGTTCATGATGTGGCCGGGTAAGCAAGACTGGTACGCCGAGGGCGGTTTTCTGAACGCCTTTTACGGCCCCAACACCTTTGCGCAGCTGGGCATGCGCACGGCGTTCATGTTCACCATGACGGCGGTGGTGGGCGGCATTGTGGCGGCGCGCTTCAAAGATGCGGCGTTTAAAAAGGACGTAGCTACCAGGCTGGCGTGGCTGGGCATTGGCTCGGCTATCGCGGGGGCAGCGATGTTCCAATGGTACTTGTCGACCTTACCCGAGACCGCCGCGCTGGTGATGCAAAACCGCCTGCCGGGCTGGTTCAAGCCGGGTGTGCTGGGCATTCTGGCGGGCACCGTAGCCTACTTTGGCATGACGCTGGTGCAGCCACGCACGCTGGTGTCGGGTGGCGCGGCAGTCATGACCGTGGCCATGCTGGTGTTTGGCCTGTGGCCTGAAGAAGTGGCGCGCGAATCCATGCGCAAGCCCTGGGTGGCCGGGCAGTATGTGTATTCCAACCAGGTCATTGGGCGTGACGTGCCGGGCATGGGCGTCAAGTCCGAGATTCCCCTGCTGGAAACGCATGGTTTCATGAAAACCCAGGTGTTCATGCCCGAGCATCTGCGCACCATCACCGAAGCCAACCGGCTCGAAGCGGGCCGGGTGCTGGCACTCACCACCTGCTCCAACTGCCACTCACTGAGCCACACCGGCATTCGGCCCTTGAAGAACTACTTCACGCCTGAGAACAGCGTGGGCGACACCGCCACTTACCTGCAGGCCGCTTTGAGCACCGGCAACACCTTGTACATGCCGCAAATCCCCTTGAAAGACGATGAAGCCCTGGCGCTGGCCGCCTACATTGCCAACTTGAATGCGCCGGTTACGGACTCCCCTAAAGTGACCACAGCCTTGCCAGCGCCTGCTTTGTCACTGGCAGCCGTAGCCGAAATGTTGCCCGCTAACCCAGCCAAGGACTCTGCCCAATGACCCCCGACATGCTCCACGCGCTGCGCGACCCCGCAGGCGTGCCGTCTCACCCCCTGGTGTTTTTGATTCTGGGCGTGGTTACTTTTGCGCTGCACATGGCTGCTGTGAACGTCATGCTGGGCACGGGTGCGCTGACCCTGCGCGGTGCTTTCAGTGCCAATGCGCACTGGCGCCGTCTGGCAGCGGCCATGCTGACCACTTCCAAAATTGCAGTGTCGGTGGCCATCGTGCTGGGCGTTGCGCCGCTGCTGTTTGTGCAGGTGGTGTACGACCCGTTTTGGTACACCTCGAATGTGCTGTCGGCTTGGTGGGTGATGGGCTTTATTGCGCTGTTGATTGCAGGCTATATCGCGCTCTACGTTTTTTACTGGAAAAACCACGACATCGAAGCCGAAGGCGGCAAGGGTGGCGTGTGGCTTGTGCTGTCTTTGGCGCTGTTGCTGGCGGTCGGTTTTATCGTGCACAGCCTGACCAACCAGATGCTGTTCCCCGAAAACTGGATGGGCTGGTACGCCCCGCAAGGCGTGGTCAACCCCGATGGGCACAGCCTGCACTATTGGCATCTGCCGCGCTTTGGCTTCTTTATTGCCCTGTCAGCGCCGGTGACTGGTGCCTGGCTGTATGCCTACCGCCGCTACCTGCAGGCCAGCGCGCAGCCCGATGCGGCTTACCTGGCTTGGCTGCTGCCCTTGGCGCAAAAGCTGATGCTGGTGGGTGGTGTGGTGGCTGTGCTGCTGGGGGCCGTGTGGATGGCCACGCTGCCTGAAAAAATGGCCTGGTTTGCGTGGTCGCCCATGTCCCTCATCGCTTTGCTGGCGCTCTTGGGCACGGTGGCGTTGCCACTGGTACTCAAGGACCGCATCAACCAGGGTCTTTGGGGCTATGCGGTGTTTGGTGCCGGCGCGGTGGCGCTGATTGTGGTGGGCGCGGCGCGTGAGGTGCTGCGCTACGTGACGCTGGCGGGCAGCCATGGCTACGACGCGCTGGACTACCGCATCAACATGGACTGGTACAGCACCGGCTTGTTCTTCACCACCTTTGGCGTGCTGGGCTCGGTGGTGCTGGGTTATCTGATCACCGTGGCCTGGCAAGCCGGACAGACCGAGGGCACCTACAGCCCCAGCGCGGCGCTGAACCGGGTGGGTAACGCCGCCATCGGGCTGCTCAGCCTGTGGATCGTGACGTATTTCAGCGTCGGCTTTTATGTTTGGGCACGCTAACCATGAGCCAATTCACCATGAACCTTTCTTTTTATAAAAAACCGAACACGCTGATTCGGGGGCTGCTGCTGGCCCTTTTGGCGAGCGGCTTGGTGCTGCTGTCCTGGGCTGCACCAGATTTAGCATCAAATAAGCCTCTAGCCCTCGTGGATAAAGCGCAAGCAGCTATTAATACAGTAGTGGTTCCAGGGGCGCTCATGGCGCACAGCTGCGCGGGTTGCCACGGCACCCAAGGGCGCTTGGGGGATGAATCCTTCATGCCGCTGGCGGGCATGCCACTGCGCCAGTTCACCACCAGCATGGTGGATTTTCGGGAGGGCAGGCGCCCCGCCACGCTCATGGGCCATGTGGCGCAAGGTTTTAGCGATGCCGAAATCCGCGCCATGGGCGAATATTTTGCCGCCGTCAAAGCCGAAGGGAGCCAGCCATGAAGGCCTTGAACCTGTCACGTCGGCACTGGCTGGCATCCACTGCGGGGCTGTTGTCAGCGGCGGCGCTGCCCACTTGGGCGCAAGCCCCGGCCAAAGCCGGCCCGGCGCACATCGTCATCATTGGCGGTGGGGTGGGCGGTGCCACAGCAGCCAAATACCTCAAGCTGTTTGACCCGACCCTCAAGGTCACAGTCATTGAGAAAAACCGAACCTACATCAAGCCCTATGGCTCCAGCGAGGTGCTCAACCAACACGCCAGCATGGACGAGCTGAACGTCAGCTACGACGTGTTGCGCAGCAAGTACGGCATTCAGTTTGTGTTTGACACCGTGACTGGTTTTGACCCGGTGGCACGCACGGTCAGCACCGCAGGCAAACAAAAACTCCATTACGACCGACTCATCGTGGCGCCTGGCATTCAACTCATGTACAGCGCCTATGCCGGGTACAGCGAGCAAGTGGCCAACACCGCCGTGCCTTCAGGCTGGATTCCCGGCGCACAAACCGCGCTGCTGGCCAAACAACTCCAAGGCATGCGCCAGGGCGGCACCTTTGTGTTGGCCGCGCCGCCCAACCCCTACCGCTGCCCACCCGGCCCCTACGAGCGCCCGGCGTTGATGGCCGAGTGGTTCACCAAGCACAACCCCAGTGCCAAAATCATCATCGTCGACCCCAAAGACAGCTTTGTCACCGACGAGACCATGATGCTGGGCTGGAACCGGCTCTACAACTTCAACCTGCCTGAAGACTACGTCAAAAAGATGCAGGACAAAGTTGAGATCAAGCAACACGCAGGCACCAGCATGCTGAGCTGGGTGCGCGGCAAGGACGGTGGCCGCACGCTCAAGATTGACGCCAAAAAAATGACCCTCGAGACCGAGGCTGAGGTCATCAAAGCCGACGTGATCAACGTCATCCCGCCCATGAAAGCCGGGCAAATTGCCATGACGCTGGGCCTGACTGACGCCAGTGGTTGGTGCCCGGTGAATAGGCGCACTTTCGCCTCCATGCTGCAGCCCCACGTGCATGTGATTGGCGACGCCAGCATCGCAGATGCCATGCCCAAAAGCGGCTTCTCAGCCAACAGCCAGGCCAAGGTGCTGGCTTACGGCATGGTCGAAGAACTGGCTGGCCGCAGCGCCCCCGAGCCCCTGTGGGCAAACACCTGCTATGCCTTGGCGGGCAAAGACTACGGCCTGTTTGTGGCCGATGTGTTCAAGGTCATTGACGGCAAGATTGGCCGCGTCAACACAAAAGCGCGCTATCTGCCTCTAAACGCCTCGCCCGCGCAAATCAAGCTGGGGGCACGTTACCAGCAGGCCTGGTTGCGCACCTTTACCCAAGATTGTTTTGCATGAGGCACACCATGATTGATTCAAGTTTTAGAACCATCGCTGTGTCGGTGCTGGCTGTCATGGCCACGGCAGTTGGCCTGTCAGTCCATGCCACCACACCAGAACACGCTGCGGCGCCAGCTGCCAAGGCCTGGACCACGGTCAGCCTGCGCACTGCGTTGCTGGCCCTGCCCAAAGGCAATGCAGAGGCGGGCAAAAAGGTCCACGACGCGATGTTTTGTGCGTCATGCCACGGCGCCACCGGGGTCGCGCCAACGCAGAACTGGCCGCACCTGGCCGGGCAAAAGGCGGCCTACACCGCCAAAATGATGCTGGACTACCAGGACAAGCGCCGCCTGGAAGGCAAGCGCGCCGAACTGATGCATGACTTGGCGGTGATGATGTCGCCACAGCAAATCTCTGATGTGGCGGCCTTCTACCAGGCCCAAACTCCCGCCCAAGAAGACGGCACCCCCCGGCCTGGCAAAAGCACCGCAAGTGCCGCCGCCCGAGATGTGCCCGCGCTCACCCTGGTGCGCAAGGGCGACAAAACCCGCCTGATCACGCCATGTGCCAGCTGCCACGGCGTGGTGGGGCAGGGTGGCAAGCAGGAAGCCTCGGCACTGGCCGGGCAAAACCCCTTGTACTTTGTGCGCACCCTGCTGGACTACCAAAGTGGCGTACGCCACAACGACAGCGCCAAAGGCATGAGCGCGTTTGCCAAAAAGCTCAGTCGAAGTGAGATTGAGGCACTGGCCACTTACTACGCCGATTTGCCAGGCTCACAAGCGGATCCTCAAGGGCTGTTCCAGCGTTGAACCTTGTCCCTGAAAGCGTATGGCTATGGGCACCATTGAAACAACTGATGTCACATACCCCATGTAGTATGTAGAATTCATTCATCAACTTATTAAATCGATAAGCTGAAATTAATAGCTTTTTAACCACCGGAGATCATTATGGAAAATACCGTCGGCTTCCCTCAACTCAACGCCCGCGCACCAGAGTTCAACGCGCTCACCACCTCAGGCCCGCGCACGCTGGACGACTACAAAGGCAAATGGCTGATTCTGTTCTCGCACCCGGCTGATTTCACACCTGTCTGCACCACGGAGTTCATTGGTTTTGCCAAGCACCATGACACGTTTCAAAAGATGAATTGCGAATTGCTGGGCTTGTCGATTGACAGCCTGTTTTCACACCTGGCCTGGATGCGCAACATCAAGGAAAAGTTTGGCGTGACCATTCCGTTCCCGATCATTGAAGACATCAAGATGGACGTGGCCCGTGCCTACGGCATGATTCACCCCGGTGCAGCGGACACCCAAGCCGTGCGTGCCACCTTCTTCATTGACCCCAATGGCGTGTTGCGGGCCATGGTGTATTACCCCATGAGCAATGGCCGCAGCATTGAAGAGTTTGTGCGCCTGCTTGAAGCCATGCAAACCAGCGACACCCACAAAGTGGCCACGCCAGAGGGCTGGACACCAGGCTGCAAAGTGATCGTGCCACCGCCCAAGACCGCAGCGGCGGCTGAAGCCCGCGCCAGCGAAGGCTACGACACCATTGACTGGTATTACTCCACCAAGTCGCTGTAAGCGTTGAATCTGCCGACTGAACGTCAACACTGAAAAGTGCAGGGGCTGCGGCCCCTGTTTTTTGACTTTTCTTCTCCCCGCTGCTTCTACGGCCTTCTTCTTAGGATGCGAAAAATCCATGACACGCCTGCATGTTGAGTCACAGTTTGACCCCGCCACTTCCACCTTCAGCCACATCCTGTGGGACGACGTGTGCCGTCAATGCGCGTTGATCGACAGCGTGCTGGACTATGACCCAAAATCTGGCCGCACCCACACTGCCAGTGCAGACCGCCTGCTGGCGCGCGTCAGTGAATTGCAATTGCAAGTGCAGTGGTTGCTGGAAACCCATGTGCATGCCGACCATCTGAGTGCCGCGCCTTACCTGAAGAAAAATCTCGGTGGGCAAGTGGCTATCGGCGCCTTTATCACCACCGTGCAAGATGTATTTGGCAAAATTTTTAACGCGGGCCCAGAGTTCGCCCGTGATGGCAGCCAGTTTGACCGCTTGTTGTCTGATGGCGACGTGTTTGCCATAGGTGAACTCACTGTCACCGCCATGCACACGCCCGGCCACACCCCCGCTTGCATGACTTTTGTGGTGCAAGACGCCAACAGCTTGCCTGCACACACCGTGGCTTTTGTCGGCGACACCCTGTTCATGCCCGACTACGGCACCGCACGCTGCGACTTTCCCGGTGGCAGCGCCAGCACCTTGTACCAATCCATCCAAAAAGTGCTCGCCCTCCCGGCCGACACCACCCTGTACCTGTGTCACGACTACCCGCCAGAGGGCCGCGAGCCCCAGTGTGTGACCACGGTGGCTGCGCAAAAAGCCAGCAACGTGCATGTGCATGATGGTGTGAGTGAAGTTGACTTTGTGGCCCTGCGCAGGGCACGCGATGCCACCCTGGCCATGCCGGTGTTGTTGCTGCCATCGGTGCAGGTGAACATGCGCGCCGGCCACATGCCGCCACCTGAAGACAACGGCGTGCGCTACCTCAAGATACCTGTTGACATGCTTTGAAAGCATGGCCACCAGCCCCAAAGTGGCCCCACGCCAAACCAACCGACATCTAAAACCATGACGCAATCCTCCTCATTTTTTCACTTCAACCTTCGTGCTTTCGCCCGCGCGCTGTGGGTTTTGTCGGTGCTGGTGTTGGCCTTTGGCTTGACTGCTGTCACATTTGCGCAAACGCCTTCGCCCGTTGCGGCAGGCCAGGCCTTGCCTGAACTGAAGCTCAAAGACCAGCATGACCAGCCGTGGGCCGTGGCACCGACGACGCGCTTGGTGATGTTCGCTGCTGGTCGCAAGGCCTCCAACCTGGTTCAAGCGGTGGTGCAGGATTTGCCACAAGACCAATTGACCCGGCGCCAAGCGCTGTACCTGGCCGACATGAGCAAGATGCCAGGTTTCATCACGCGCACTTTTGCACTGCCTGCACTCAAGGAAATGCCTTACCCGATTGGTGTGTCGCTTGCTGAGGACACGCTGGCCAACTGGCCGCGTCAGCCCGATGCGGTCACGCTGGTAGCGCTTGAAAACAAGGTGGTCAAGCGCATCAGTTATGCGACCACTGAGGCAGAACTGCGCGCGGCGCTGACGCAGTGAATCGCCCACTAATTGCGGAAAATTCTTGTCATTTTTGCCAGCGATGCGCTGGCGGTGACTTTGGTCACAGACACCCGGGGGGGTATGTGGGACAGTTAGGTTTGGTTTCTTGATCAGATAATTTACTCTGGAGTTTTGCATGAAAAAATCTGTTTTTATCGCCGCCGCTGTGTTGGCCGTGTCCATGTCTGCGCAAGCGAGCGAGTTGTTTTTGTCCATCAACAGTGGCAGCGCCATGACGCAAGCCGCTGGCATTGTGTTGGCCAGCCAGGCCATCGAGCAAAAAGCCAACGTGCGCGTGCTGCTGTGCGATGCCGGTGGTGACATTGCTGTTGCTGGCAAAGAAACTCCCGCGTTGAAGCCTAAAAACGTCACCGTGCAGCAAATGCTGCAAGGCCTGATGAAAGCTGGTGCCAAGGTTGAGGTGTGCGCTCTGTACCTGCCCAACACCGGCCGTCAGCCCACCGACCTGCTCCCAGGTGTCACGCCTGCCAAACCTGCTGATGTGGCGGCTTATTTGCTCAAGCCAGAAGTGAAAACGCTGGCGTTCTAAGCCGGTTGATTTTTGTCCTGCCTGTCAGCGTTGAACCTGACAGGTTTTTTTATGTTTTTTTTGAAAGTTGAAAACCATGAAGCGTTTATTGATGGCGGCAGTTTTGGGTTGGAGTGTGCTGGGTGCCCACGCAGTGGATATGGGCATCAGTGCGGCAGACACCCTGGCCAAAGTCCAACAGGCCGACAGCAAAGTCTTGTTTGTGGATGTCCGTGACCCGGTAGAAGTGATGTTTGTCGGGTTTACTGATGCCGTGCACGTCAACGTGCCGTATTTGATGGTTGACCGCACGGGTTGGGACGACAAGCGCGGTGTCTACAAGCTGTATCAAAACCCTGACTTTGTGGCTCAAATCAAAACCGCCCTTGAAAAACGTGGCCTGACGGCTGATGCCGAGATCATCACCATGTGCCGCTCAGGCAGCGAGCGTGGCGAGCCCAGTGCCACCTTTTTGCGTGCCAACGGCTTCCCTAACGCACGTTTTGTGGTGAATGGTTTCCAGGGTTCAGCCTTGAAAGATGGCCCGCAGGCTGGTTTTCGCATCCAGAACGGCTGGCAGAACGCGGGTTTGCCCTGGAGCATGAAAATGAACCCAGCCAAGGTGTACCGGGTTGACACCAAATAGCGTGATTTAACGCAGGCGCGCCAACACTGGCGGGCTTGCCCCATACGCCTGCTCCAGCTTGAAGGAGGCGGCCAACTTGGCCAAATCGCGGGCCTGCTCCTGCAAGGCACTGGACGCCGCTGAGGTTTCTTCGACCAAGGCGGCGTTTTGTTGCGTGACACTGTCAAGCTGGGTCACGGCCTGGTTGATCTGGGCAATACCGATGGATTGCTCGTTGCTGGCCGAGGCAATTTCACCAACGATATTGGCCACGTGCTGAATGCTGGTGACGATTTCCTGCATGGTGGCACCGGCTTGTGCCACCTGCTCGGTGCCCACACCGACTTTGTCGACCGAGTCGGTGATCAGCGTCTTGATCTCACGGGCTGCTTCGGCGCTGCGTCCCGCCAGAGTGCGCACCTCAGATGCCACCACGGCAAAACCCCTTCCCTGCTCACCGGCACGGGCCGCTTCTACAGCTGCGTTCAGGGCCAGAATATTGGTCTGAAATGCAATGCCATCAATCACCCCAATGATGTCAACAATTTTGCGCGACGAGGTGTTGATGGCCTCCATGGTCAGCACCACTTGCGACACCGCCGCACCGCCCCGACTCGCCACATCGGAGGCCGAGGTGGCCAGCTTCTTGGCCTGATTGGCGTTGTCGGCGTTGTTTTGCACCGTGCTGGCCAACTCCTCAGACGCGGCAGCGGTTTCCTCCAGTGAACTGGCCTGACTTTCGGTGCGGTTGGACAAATCCAGCGTGCCAGTGGCCACCTCGCTGGCCGCACTGGCAATGGCATCAGAGCCACTGCGCACCTGACTGATGACCCGGTGCAAATTGCTGCGCATGATGTCCATCTGGCCCAGCAGGTGGCCTATTTCATCGCCGCCAGTGTGTGGCACGTTGTGCGACAAGTCACCCCCCGCAATGGCGGTGGCGGTTTCATCGGCAAGCTTGAAACCGGATTTAAGCCGCGCCATCAACATGACGGTCATGGCCAGGGCTGGCACACCACCCAGCACAATAGCCAATATAAAAACCCATAGGGCATTGGTGTAACGCGCATCTGCCGCCTGGTAGGCATCTTGGGCTTTTTTGACCTGGTAATCGCGGTAGGTGTAGAGGGCTTTGATGGCGGCTTCACCTTCGGTACGGCCAGCCTGCAGGAAAAACGCCATGGTGGCGGGGCTGAAATCACCGGCTTCAACGGCCTTGACAGTTTGGTCCAGCTTGTCACGCCAGGGTGCACGGGCGTTCTTGGTGACCTCAAAAACCGCTTTTTCCTCGTCTGTGGATACCGATGCTTCCATCAGTTTGAACAAGCGGTTGGCTTCAGCCCGGTTGGTCACAATGGCATCGATGTGGGCGCTGGTGGGATGGGTGTGAATGGCAGCCAACGGGCCGTCAGGGGCATGCTGAAATGCCAACAGAATCTGCAGGCGGTTTTGCACAATCCTGTCCACCGATTCACCGGCCAGCAGCGCCGGTTTCATCGCATCGTCATGGACTGTTTTGAGGCTGTCCCGGGCTGACATCAGGCCCCATAGACTTACAGCCATCACCACTGCAAAGGCCAGGGTGTAAATGACAATCACGGCAGCAAAGCGTTGCGTGATACGAATATTTCCAAACATGAATGCTCCTTTTTTGGACCAAATTTTAGTCTTGCATATGTTTGGCCTGTGGCCTGTGGTTTTGCTGCCTGTCGATGGCACCTGTTTGGCTTGAATCTTGCTTGAGTCACTGCGTGAACAAATCTTTACGCATTGTTGTTGTTGCCCCTGACCTTGACCTCATGGAACCGGACGACGACGACGCCAAAAATCAGGTTGAACGCTCACGCAGCCTGCGCATCGGCCTGCTTGAAAACGGTTTTAACTTGGTGGCCAGCCTGCCTGCCGATGTGTTTTTAACCGAGCGCATTGCCCAGCTACAGCCCGACATGATCATTGTTGACGCTGAGAGTGATGCCCGCGACGCACTGGAACACGTGGTGATGGCCACCCGTGACGCGCGCCGCCCCATCGTCATGTTCACCAATGACGATGACACCCGCCACGTGAAAGACGCGGTGGCCGCCGGGGTGTCGGCCTACATCGTGGCAGGGTTGTCGCCAGAGCGTATCCGCCCGATTCTTGACGTGGCGCTAGCACGGTTTCAGCACGAACAGGCGCTGCTGCAAGCCCTGGCCAGCACCAAAACCGAGCGCGATGAACTCAGTGCCGAGCTGCGTGACCGCAAAGTCATTGACCGTGCCAAAGGCCTGCTGATGCAACGCCAGGGCCTGAGCGAAGAAGATGCCTTCAGAAAGATGCGCAAAACCGCCATGGACAAGAGCCTGAAACTGGCAGAAGTGGCGCAGCGCATGCTTGATGTGGTTGATTTGCTGGGATAAGCAACCAACCCTAAGGCAAGACTAAGTTTCGGTCATTACAGTCCCGCTCAGTTGGTGACAAGCCAACATCACAGTCTGCGACTCAACCGTCTCCCTTGAAAGGTTCCCACATGAAATCATTGATCTCCGCCCTTTGTATTGCTGCCGGCCTGTTTGGCGCCAGCCTGTCTTTCGCTGCAACACCGGTTGCTGCACCTGCCATGGCCACTACAGCCACCGCCGCACCTGCTGCCACCACCGACGCTGTCACCAAGCCAGCCAAGAAAAAAGTCAAAAAGCACGCTGCTAAAAAAGCCAAGAAAACTGCTGCTCCAGCCTGATAGCAAACCCGCCGGGCTAGCCCGTGCGACTGAAGAAAGCCGTGCCCTTTGCACGGCTTTTTTGCGTCTGGGCCGTGATAAGCTGAACACCGTTTCTTAAGCATTCCTTTGCAAATGAGAGTTTTACTGGTTGAAGACGACCCCCTGATTGGCGAAGCCGTGTGTGTGGGTCTGGCAAGAATGGGGGTCACCGTGGACTGGGTGCGTGATGGCGAGCTGGGCCTGCAATGCGCCAGCAGCGAACCCTTTGATGCCATCGTGCTCGACCTCGGCCTGCCCCGGCGGGACGGCATGCAGGTGTTGCGCAGCTTGCGCGCAGCGGGCCACACGCTGCCCATTTTGATTGTCACCGCGCGCGATGCCTTGGCGGACCGCGTTGGCGGGCTTGACGCTGGCGCAGACGACTACATCCAGAAACCCTTTGAAATGGACGAGTTGGCCGCCCGCGTGCGTTCAGCCATCCGCGCCCGCTCTGGCCGGGCTGACCCGGTGCTGCGCAGTGCGGGCTTGGCCTTACACCCGGACACCAAAAAAGTCAGCAAAAACGGCACCCCCGTCAGCCTCTCGGCCCGGGAGTTTGCCTTGCTTGAACTCTTGATGCGCCGCCCAGGTATGCCCATGTCACGGGCGCAACTTGAGGACCGCCTGCTGGGGTGGGGCGAAGAAGTGGCCAGCAACGCCCTTGAGGTGAACATTCACAACTTGCGACGCAAGCTGGGTGCTGAATGCATTCTGAATATTCGCGGGGTGGGCTACTTTGTGCCCAAGGACGACGCACCATGGTCTCGCTAGAAACCCGTCTTAAACGCCATCTGTTGCTTGGCGTGCTGCTGGTGGGCACGGTTCTGGCGGTTGCAGTGCGTACACAGGTTAGCCGCCAGCAGGGGGAAATGCTCGACTACCAGCTCGAACAGGTGGCACGGGCCCTGATTTTGAGCGACCTGCAAGGCACCGCGCAAACCTGGGACGACGACCCATCGCTGCACCTGGATGTGCAGATTTGGGACGAAAACAGCGTGCGGCTTTACCGCTCCAGCCCGCTGATCGAGTTTGGGCCTGACACACTCCCCGGTTTGTCGTCCGTGCAAAGCGGCCCGCAGGCCGATGCAGTGAAACTGCGGGTTTTTACCCTTAAAAGCCTGCAACGCACCGTGCAGGTGATGCACTCCCAAGCACTGCGCGACGCCTTGAGCCGGGACGCGGAACTGGAGGTGCTGTTCCCCACCCTGCTGGCCATGCTGCTCAGTGCCGCACTGGTCGGCAGAACCATCCGGCGCGGGCTGGCGCCCATCCGGGAGTTGGACCAGGAGCTGGGCAAACGCGATGCCGCATCGCTGGCACCGGTGACCCTGCCACACGCACCCACTGAGTTGGCCCACGTGCGGGACACCTTCAACCGCCTGCTGCAACAACTCGACACCAGCTTGCAAGCCCACAAACGCTTCATTGCCAATGCCGCGCATGAGCTGCGCACCCCCATCACGGCGCTGGGTCTGGAGGTGAACAACCTGGCCCGCGGGCAAAGCCAGGCGCAAATGCAAGACACCGCAGCACGGCTGAAATTGGGTGTGCAACGCACGCAACACCTGTTGCAGCAAATGCTCACGCTGTCGCGCCTGGAAGGCAAAGCGGCATCCACACCCATGGGCACGGTTGACCTGGTGAGCCTGGCTCAGGAATCCATGGTGGGTCTTTCGGCGCTGGGCAGCCATCGAGGCATTGAGTTCTCACTTGACACCCATGGCCCTGCCCTGGTGCAGGGCGACCCTGACGACTTGCGGCTGCTGCTGGACAACCTGCTGGGCAACGCCTTGAAGTTCTCGCCACCGAACACCATCGTGGCGGTGGGCATCCATCAGCAGCGGCAGGAAGTTACCTTTGTGCTGCGCGACCATGGGCCAGGCATTTCGCCCGAACTGAGTGAGCGGATCGGCCAGCCGTTTGTGCGCGGCAACTCCGCCATTGAGGGCTCTGGCTTGGGGCTGACCATTGCGCTTGAAGTGGCCCACACCCACGGGGCGACACTTTCCCTGGAAAAACCGGCCAATGGCCCTGGGCTTGAGGTGCGCGTGCGCTTTTCAGCGGCCAACCAGCCAGGTCAAGACTGACCGTCTGCCTGATAAAACCGCACAGTATTGCGACCTGCATCCTTGGCCAGGTACATGGCGGTGTCGGCCCATTTCAAAATCTCGTTTTGACTGGCTTCATGGTTGACAAACACCGCCACACCAATACTTGCGCTGCAATGGTGCTTCACATTTGAAACCAACTCCCCCGTTGTCACCACCGTCAGGTGATACGGTAACGCCAGACTGGTGCGAATTTTTTCGGCCACCACACGGGCCTGGTTGATCGAGATGGCTTTGTCAGGATCCAGCTCACTAAGCATCACCACAAACTCATCGCCACCCAAGCGGGCTACCGTGTCCATTTCGCGCACACATTCGGTCAAAACCTTGATGTTGATGCGGCGATGGTCTTGAGTGTTCATCTTGCGCAGCATCTTCTCTGAGGTGGAGGCGGCAAAAGTGACCACGTTTTTGCCACCAAGGTCAGAAAACTCCTTGATACCCGAGTCTTTGCGAGTCATCAACCGCGCCCCAGCTATGAAAATGGTGTTGGAGAACGCCACCAGTTTCTGCCGCTCAGTGTTGTGTGTGGTGCCACCGCAGGTCAGGTCCGAAGTGCCGTTTTGCACCATGGGAAAGCGGTTTTACGTGGTGAACGGCACTGTTTTAATCTGCAATGTGGGCAGTTTCAACTCGCGTTTAACGGCCTCGGCAAACTTCAAGGCGATGTCAAACGAGTACCCCATGGGCTTGCCGTCGGTTGAACTGTAGGTAAAAGGCGGGGTTGACTCATGAAAGCCCAGCGTGATCGATTTGCTGTCAGCAATTTTCTGCAGGGTGGTGGTTTCCTGGGCGGATGCACCACCGATGCCGGTCAAGACGGTCATCGCGGCAAACAAAGGCATTAAAAATCGGGTCATCACTTGCGTCCGTTGGGGTTTGTTGTTCAAAAAAAGGGGGCTCACATGGTCTCCCCAAGGGAGTCGGGCACCACTGGAGAAGCGTGGAGTAGGTCACAGATCAGCTTAATGCACAAGAATGGGTGCGTGAAAAATTTCTTGGTGCACCGCACAATTTCGGTGTCAAACTCAAACGCCACTGGTTTTTATACCAAATTGGCTTGTAGTGCTTATCGGAGTTAGATACCGTGCTATTTAAATAATAGCATCTTGACGGCATGAGGTGTCTCATCCGCCATCAAAATAAGTTGGCACGGTCATTGCTTCTTGGTATGCATGACCACTGAAGGTCACATGACCGGAGCCACCCAACGGCGGGTGGCTCCGGTCACACCGGACAAAGGCGTCCCCACTTGCACCGCGTTTTAAAAATACGCACTGCAATGTGAGGACGCCTTTTTTTGTTTGCTTTTTTTCAGGAGCCACCTCATGACTGACTTGTCAAAACCCAGCCTCAGCCGCCGTGCTGTCTTGCAAACCGCCGCCGTGGGTGCCATCGGCATCAGCCCGGCACTGCGCTCGGTTGTTTACGCCGCAGGCTCTGACGCACCGGAAAAAACCGAAGTCAAAATTGGCTTCATCCCGCTGACCGACTGTGCCAGCGTGGTCATGGCCGCAGAATTGGGCCTGGACAAAAAATACGGTGTCAAGATCATCCCCACCAAAGAAGCCAGTTGGGCCGGTGTGCGCGACAAACTCACCACCGGCGAACTCGACTTTGCCCATGTGTTGTACGGGCTGATCTATGGTGTGCATCTGGGCGTTGGTGGTGCCAAGAAGGACATGGCCGTGCTGATGAACCTGAACCACAACGGCCAGGCCATCACGCTCTCGAAGGCGCTGGCCGACAAGGGCGCGGTGGACGGCCCCAGCCTGGCCAAGCTGATGGCCAGGGAAAAACGCGAATACACCTTTGCCCAGACCTTCCCCACCGGCACCCACGCCATGTGGCTGTATTACTGGATGGCGGCCAACGGCATCAACCCCATGACAGATGCCAAAGTCATCACCGTGCCCCCACCCCAAATGGTGGCCAACATGCGTGTGGGCAACATGGACGGCTTCTGCGTGGGTGAGCCCTGGAACCACCGCGCCATCATTGACGGCATTGGTGTGACCGCCGCTACCACCCAAGATGTCTGGAAAGACCACCCTGAAAAAGTGCTGGGCACCACCGCCGACTTTGTCAAAAAATACCCAAACACCGCACGCGCCGTGACAGCAGCCATTCTGGAAGCAGGCAAGTGGATTGATTCAGGCCTGCAAAACAAGAGCAAGATGGCTGAGACGATTGCGTCCAAGAGTTATGTCAACACCAGTGTGGACGCCATCAACCAGCGCATTCTGGGTCGTTACCAAAATGGCATGGGGAAGACCTGGGACGACCCCAACCACATGAAGTTCTTCAACGACGGCGCGGTGAATTTTCCCTACTTGTCTGACGGCATGTGGTTCTTGACCCAGCACAAACGCTGGGGTTTGCTCAAAGAGCACCCGGATTACCTGGCGGTAGCCAAACAGATCAACCAGATCGACATCTACAAGCAAGCAGCATCGATGAGCAAAACACCGGTACCGAAGGACGTGATGCGCACCAGCAAACTGCTTGACGGTGTGGTGTGGGACGGCAAAGACCCGAAAAAATACGCCGACGGTTTCAAAGTCAAAGCCTGAATTTTTGTGGAATAAAAGGAAACACCATGGTCAGCGCCGTTCTTCATTCTCCACTGGAGGCCATAGGGTCAGATCAGGTGGTCACATTAGCACCGCACAATACTACTAAATCAGTAGCTACTAATGCCCAGCCATCAAGCACTACAGCCAAAAATGACATAAAAATGCAAGGTTTTGACTGGCGCAGCCTGGCGTTGGCGGTGTTGCCGCCACTGATGGGCCTGGGCCTGTTGATTGGGGTCTGGGCGCTGGTGAGCATTGGCACCGCCAGCAGCATCCCCTCCCCCCTTGAGACCTTCAAGCAGGCCGTGGTCATTTTCAGTGACCCGTTTTACCGCAACGGCCCCAACGACCAGGGCGTGGGCTGGAACATCCTGGCCTCGCTGCAACGCGTGGCGGTGGGTTTTGGGCTCGCGGCCGTGGTGGGTATTCCGGTCGGATTTGCCATTGGCCGGTTTGAATTTTTGAGCCGCATGTTCAACCCGCTGATCAGCCTGCTGCGCCCGGTGTCACCACTGGCCTGGTTACCGATTGGCCTGCTGGTGTTCAAGGGCGCGAATCCGGCAGCCATCTGGACGATTTTTATCTGCTCGATTTGGCCGATGATCATCAACACCGCCGTGGGCGTGCAACGGGTGCCGCAAGACTACATGAACGTGGCCCGCGTGCTGAACTTGTCTGAGTGGAAGATCGTCACCAAGATTTTGTTCCCCTCGGTGCTGCCCTACATGCTGACCGGCGTGCGTCTGGCCGTGGGCACCGCCTGGCTGGTCATTGTGGCCGCCGAGATGCTGACCGGTGGCGTGGGCATTGGCTTCTGGGTGTGGGACGAGTGGAACAACCTGAACGTCAAGAACATCATCATTGCCATCTTCGTGATT
>JBIJDQ010000157.1:0-5787 GCA_044344025.1 Rhodoferax sp. | reverse complement strand
GTGATTGCCTTGGGCAAAAATTTGGGGTTTGACGTGATTGCCGAGGGGGTGGAGAGCCAGGCACAGTGTGATTTTTTGATTCAAAATGGCTGCCATTTGTTTCAGGGCTACCTGTTCAGCAAGCCTGTTACAGGCGACCAGTACATGGACTATGTGGCGAAACAAAAAGCCAGCGTTGAACTCCAAGGCACTTCTGATCCTCTCTTGGCCCCGTAGCCGGTTTTTAAATGCACAATTTTTTCAAATGGTTTGCAAGCCTCATCAATTGGCGAAAGAAACCGGCTTCGGCCCGTCAGCAGGCCATGCGCCTGATCGCCGCTGTGGACGCAGGTGGTGTGCCACTGAACCCGGCGCGGGTCAATGACATCGCCCGCCAACTGGGGCTGGAGGTGTCCCGAAAGGCCGCAGTGGAAGACACTCTGGCGCGCATCCGGGTGGCACTGACCTACCAGGAGCGCTAGGTGCGGCCAGCCATGGGACAATCTCGCCATGTACTTATTATTTGAAGAAACCGGCAAGTTCCTGGCCGGGCGCATCCTCTCTGAGGCAGACACTTCGGCCCAGGTCGAGCTGGACTCCGGCAAGCGCCTCAAGGTCAAGGGCACTAACATGCTGCTGAAATTCGAGAAGCCCACACCCCTTGAATTGATGGCGAGCGCACAAGCCGTGGCCGCAGACATTGAGCTGGACATGGCTTGGGAATTTGCCGCCGAGGGTGACTTTGCGTTTGCCGATCTGGCCCGCGATTATTTCTCGGACCACGCCACCCTTGACCAGCAAGCCGGCATGCTGATGGCGCTGTATGACGCACCGCACTACTTTCGCCGTGCGGGCAAGGGCCGGTTTCGCAAGGCCAGCGCCGACATCCTGGCGCAAGCCCTGGCAGCCATCGAGAAAAAGAAGCAAATTGCACTGCAAATAGAGTCCTGGGTCAAAGCCCTGAGCGAGGGCACCTGCCCGCAGCCCATTCGTGACCAGCTGTACAAAATTTTGTTCAAGCCCGACAAAAACGCACCCGAGTACAAGGCCGTGGTTGAGGCCTCACGCGCCACCCATTTGGGGCCGCTGGATTTGTTGATCAAAGCCGGGGCCATTGACTCGCCTTACCAGTTTCACTGGAAGCGGTTTTTGCTGGAGAACTTCCCCAAGGGTGTCGGTTTTCCCAAGCTGGATGCGCCACTCATCACCGACGAGCTGCCACTGTCTACCGCGCGGGCCTTCTCGATTGACGACTCGGCCACCACCGAGATTGACGACGCGTTGTCGGTTCAGGGTCTGGGCAGCGGCACCGTGGTGGTGGGCATACACATTGCCGCACCGGCACTGGCCATCACACCCGGTGGCCTGGTGGATGCCGTGGGCCGCGCCCGTTTGTCCACGGTGTACATGCCGGGTTACAAGTTGACCATGTTGCCTGACGAGGTGGTGCAAAACTACACATTGATGGAAGGGCGGGATTGCCCGGCGGTGTCGCTGTATGTGACGCTGGACGAGGCCACGCTGGAGATCAAGGCCTCTGAGACGCGGCTGGAGCGTGTGCACATTGGTGCCAACTTGCGCCATGACCAGCTCGATGCTGTTGTGACCCTCGATTGGCTGCAAAACCCGGCGTTTAAGCATGAAAACGACCCGGAGCGCTTGCAAAATAAGCGTGAGAAGCTCTCATTTTTATACCGCTTGGCGCAAGACCTGAAGGCCAAGCGTGAGGTGGTGCGTGGCAAACCCGAAAACTTCAACCGACCCGATTACAACTTCCGGCTGGTGGGTAACGAAGGGCGTGAGCCGGAGGGCACCGAGCAAGTGCAGATCAGCGTGCGCCAGCGTGGCGCACCACTGGATTTGATTGTGTCGGAGGCCATGATTCTGGCCAACAGCACCTGGGGCAGCTGGATGGCCGAGCTGGGTGTGCCCGGTATCTACCGCAGCCAGGCTTCCATGTTGCCCGGTGTAAAGGTGCGCATGGGCACCAAAGCCATGCCGCATGCGGGCATTGGCGTGAAAAGTTACGCTTGGAGCAGCTCACCCCTGCGCCGCTATGTCGACTTGGTCAACCAGTGGCAAATCATTGCCTGCGCCCACCACGGCAAAACGGCTGCACTGGCCGCACCCTTCAAGCCCAAAGATGCCGAGCTTTTTTCCATCATCTCCAGTTTTGACGGTGCCTACAGCGCTTACAACGGCTATCAGAATGCCATTGAGCGCTTTTGGACGCTCCAATACGTGGCACAGCAAGGCATCACCGAGCTGGACGCCACCTTGTTCAAAGACAATCTGGTGCGTGCCGACCACTTGCCGCTGGTCTTGCCGGTGATGGGTGCGCAAGGTTTGCCACGTGGCGCGCGGGTGCGTGTCAAACTAGGTGACATTGACCTGGTGTCGCTTGACATCCATGGCACTGTGCTGGCGCATCTGGATGCCGCGCCTGATGCGCCGGAGGTCGATGATGAGCAAGACGACGATGCCACGGCGGGCCCGATTGCCATTGCCGTGGACATGAGCGAGCCAGAGGCTCCCGCCTCTGAGGCCCCCACCCAAGCGCCCTGACCCGAGCTGTGAACCTGCGGTCTTTCAGCACGCTTCAATGGGCACTGGGTGCCTCTATTGCCGTGCATGCGGCGTTGCTGACGGTGCGTTTTGTTGACCCCGAGGCTTTTAACCGCGTGTTTCAGGACACCCCGCTCGAAGTCATTTTGGTCAATGCCAACACCAATGAGGCACCCGCCAAGGCGCAAGCCATCGCCCAGGCCAACATGGCCGGTGGTGGCGAGGCCGAGCGTGGCCGTGCCACCAGCCCGCTGCCGCCGGCGCTGCTGAACACCACCGGGCAAGACAGCAGCCAGGACCAGGAACGCCAGGTGCGCGACATGCAGGAGCGGCAAAACCTGATGCTGGCGCAGGTCAAAAGCATCCTGGCCGCGATGCCTCCGCCTGACCCGCGCCATGACAACCCCACGCCCGAGCAAATCGAGCGCGAGAAGAAGCGTCGTCAGCTCATCAAGCTGTTGGCCGAGATTGAGCGGCGCATCAACACAGAAAACGCTCGTCCGAAGAAGCGTTATGTCAGCCCGGCCACGCGTGAGGCGGTGTATGCCGTGTACTACGACCATTTGCGCCGCGCCATTGAAGACCGTGGCACAGAAAACTTTCCGCAGCAGGGTGGCAAAAAGCTTTATGGTGAACTCACCATGGTCGTCAACATCAACCACGACGGACTGGTGCTGTCCACCGAGGTGGTGCAAAGCTCGGGTGTGCCCGCGCTGGACCGGCGCGCCCAGGCGATTGCCCGCAGTGCCGGGCCGTTCGGCAAATTCAACAAGGCCATGCGCCGCCAGGCCGACCAGATTGCCGTGGTGTCGCGTTTCAAATTCACCCGCGACGACACGCTTGAGGCCAAGCTCAGCAACAACTAACTCAAGCCACAAAAGCCATGACTCTTGACCACTACTGCGTGATGGGCAACCCCATCGCCCACAGCCGATCGCCGTGGATTCACACTCGTTTTGCCGAACTCACCGGCCAGTCCATGATGTATGACAAGCGTGAAATTCCGCTGGAGCACTTTGACCGCAGCGTGCAGGCGTTCATCAATGAAGGGGGGCTGGGTTGCAACATCACCGTGCCGTTCAAGTTTCAGGCGGCAGCGCTGGCCACCCACACCAGCGAGCGCAGTTTGCTGGCGCAGGCATCCAACGTGTTGACCTTCAAGGACGGCCAAATTCTGGGTGACAACACCGATGGCCTGGGCTTGGTAGATGACATAGAGCGCAACGCCGGTTTGTCTCTGAAAGGCCTGCGCGTGTTGCTGATCGGGTCTGGTGGCGCTGCTGCTGGTGTGCTGGGGCCGTTGATCAACGCGCGGCCTGCTCACATCAGTGTGGCCAACCGCACCCTGCACAAGGCAGAGGTCTTGGTGGCGCGTCACCAGGCATTGGCATTGCTACAAAAAGCAGAGCTGGTAGCGCATAGTCTGCAAGCACCAGAGACTGATTACGATGTCATTATCAATGGCACGGCCAGTAGCTTAAGCGGCGCAGGTGTGCCGGTGGGTGAACACGTGCTCAAGCCTGGCGCCCTGGCCTACGACATGATGTATGGCCCCGGTGCGCAAGGTTTTATGGACTGGGCCAAACAACACGGCGCGGTGCCGCGTGATGGCTTGGGCATGCTGGTGGAGCAAGCCGCTGAGGCCTTTTTGATCTGGCGCGGCGTGCGTCCGCCGTCAAGTCAGGTTTTGGCTGAGTTGCGCAAGGTGCTGGGTTAAGTCCATGAGGCCTGCGCTGCGCTGGTTTGGTTTGGTGGCCGTGGCTCTGCTGTTGTTTCAGCTGTTTTTTGTGGCCCGTATTGCCGCCATGCTGGTCATAGACCCCCAATCAACCGCTTTTGAGCGATCTGAGGCCTGGCGTGTGACCACAGAAAAAGGCAGCCTGCGTTGGCGCCAGCAGTGGACACCTTACGAAAAAATCTCCATCAACCTCAAACGTGCAGTGATCGCCAGCGAAGACGACGGCTTTGCCAACCACGATGGTGTGGACTGGAACGCGCTTGAAAAAGCCTGGCAAAAAAATGCCAAAGCCGAAGAGCAAGCCGCCAAGGCGCAGGCCAGAGCCGCCCCCAAAGCGCCGGTAAAACCCAATGCCAAACCGGTTGCGCAAGCGACTGCCAAGCCAGTTAAGGCACCCAAGGTGGTGGGTGGCTCCACCATTACCCAGCAGTTGGCCAAAAACCTGTTTTTGTCGGGCGAGCGCACGCTGTTGCGCAAGGGACAGGAGTTTGTGCTGACGCTGCTGCTGGAAGCCATTTTGGACAAACAGCGCATTCTTGAGATTTACCTCAACAGCGTGGAGTGGGGCGAGGGGGTGTTTGGTGCCGAGGCCGCCGCTCAGCATTACTACCGCAAACCAGCAGCCCAACTCAGCGCGTATGAGGCCGCCCGCCTGGCGGTGATGTTGCCGAGGCCCAAGTATTTTGAGAAGCTGCCCAATTCAAGTTATGTGGCGGGGCGGGCTGAGGTGATTGTGGGGCGCTTGAGTAGCGCGGAATTGCCGTGAGGGATGCAGAAACAGCCTCTGGGTGTGCGGGAAATTAGCCCTTTTGCATAAGCGACCACCTAAACTCAGCATCATGAACTCCTCAGACCTCCAAACCGTCACCATCGACCTGGCTGAACGCAGCTACCACATTGCCATTCGGGGCTCGTTGTTTGACAACCCTCTGTGTTACGCCGAGTTGCCCAAGGCGCAAAGCGCGCTGATTGTGACCAACACCACAGTGGGCCCGCTGTACGCGGCGCAACTGCAAAAGGCCTTGGCTGGCAAATACCCGCAGGTGCACACCGTGGTGTTGCCCGATGGCGAGGAATTTAAAACCTGGCAAAGCCTGAACCTGATTTTTGATGCCTTGCTCGGCCACGGCTGTGACCGCAAAACCACGCTGTTTGCGCTGGGTGGCGGTGTGGTGGGGGACATGACCGGGTTTGCTGCGGCCAGCTACATGCGCGGTGTGCCGTTTGTGCAGGTGCCCACCACGCTGCTGGCGCAGGTGGACTCCTCTGTGGGTGGCAAAACCGCCATCAACCACCCTCTTGGCAAAAACATGGTTGGCGCGTTTTACCAACCGCTCAAAGTGGTGTGTGACCTGAACACGCTCAAGACTTTGCCCGAACGCGAACTCAGCGCGGGTCTGGCCGAGGTCATCAAGTACGGGCCGATTGCCGACATGGATTTTTTGGCCTGGCTTGAGGCCCACATGGATGCCTTGTTGGCGCGTGAGCCAGCTGCCCTGGCCCAT
>JBIJDQ010000156.1:0-5793 GCA_044344025.1 Rhodoferax sp. | reverse complement strand
GATTTTTATGCTGCTTGACTCTGACACCCAACTGAACCAACAAAGCTATTACGAGGTCGGCGTGCAGCGCCCCGCATTGGCACCGCCCCTGCAAGGCCAGGCGGCAGCTGACGTGCTGGTGGTGGGTGCAGGTTTTGCGGGTCTGTCAGCAGCCATTGAATTGGCGCGGCGCGGCTACCAGGTGGTGGTGCTGGAGGCCGACCGGGTGTGCAGCGGCGCTTCCGGGCGCAACGGTGGTCAGGCCATTGCCGGGTTCGCCAGCGGGCAGGCACCGTTTGAGCAGCAGTTGGGCAAGGCTCAGGCGCGTCAGGCTTGGGACATGTCCATGCAGTCGATTGACCTGATCGATGAGCGAATTCGTGAATTTGGCATTGCCTGCGACCGGGTCAAGGGCTATATGTACGTGGCCGATTCCGCACGCAAAGCCCGGGCGCTGGAGGCCGACTGTGCGGCCATGCAGCGCGACTACGGTTTTGACCACGAGTTTGTGACGGGTGCCGATGTGCAGCGCTACATTCAAAGCCCGCGTTATGTGGCCGCCGCGTTTGAGCACTCGTCGGGCCATTTGCACCCCCTCAAATACGGGCTGGGCCTGGCTCGCGCCGCGCAAGCCCTGGGGGTGAGGATTTTCGAGAAATCTGCCGTCACGGCGTTAGAGCGCGGCGCAGCTTTGAAAGCGTACACCGCACAAGGCAGTGTCAGTGCCAAATTTGCCGTGCTGGCGGGCAACTGCACGCTGCCTGAACACGGCCCCAACGTGGCCCCAGAGTTGACCCCGCGCATCATGCCGGTGGGCACCTACATGATCAGCACCGTGCCGCTGTCTGCCGACCTGTGCCAGCAGCTTATTCCCAGCAACGCTGCGGTGTGCGACAACAATTTCATTCTGGACTATTTGCGCTTCAGCGCCGACCACCGCATGCTGTTTGGCGGGCGGGTGAGCTACTCCACACGCACACCACCCAATCTCAAGGCGGTGATGGCGCAGCGCATGGGGGCGATTTTCCCGCAGCTCAAAGGTGTGGCGGTTGAACATGTCTGGGGCGGTTTTGTCGACATCAGCATGAACCGGGCACCAGATTTTGGCCGCCTGGGCAGCAATGTGTATTACCTGCAAGGCTTCAGCGGGCACGGTGTGGCACTTACCGGGTTGGCCGGGCAGCTGGTGGCGCAGGCGGTGGCAGGGGATGCTGAGCGCTTTGATGTGTTTGCCAAGTTGCAGCACCACTCATTTCCAGGTGGCGCCCTGTTGCGCACGCCCAGTTTGGTGCTGGGCATGTTGTTTCACCGGTTGCGGGATGCACTCTGACGGATCAAACTGCCATTTATACGTTAAATTGGCCTGTAGTGCTTGTCAGGTATGAATATGAAGCTATCTAAAATATAGCGAAGTTGCTGACCCTCAAGGTGCAGGATCACTGCTGAGCTGAACACAGTTGCGGCCCGCTTGCTTGGCGCGGTACATGGCGTCGTCGGCACTCTTGACCAAGGCGATGGCATCGGTGCCGTTCTCCGGGTAAACCGCCACCCCGATGCTGCATGAAACATTCAGTGTGTGCCCATCCAGTACAAAGGCAGGGCGCATGGCATCGCGCAATTTTTCTGCCAAGGCGAGGATGGCATCGGACTCGCTCAGTTGTGCCATCAGCACCACAAATTCATCACCCCCAATGCGGCCAACAGTGTCGGTTGCCCGCACACATTTCTCCAGCCTTCTTGCCAACTGCCGTAACACCTGGTCACCCACGTGGTGGCCAAAGTTGTCATTGATGGGTTTGAAATTGTCAAGGTCCAGGAAGACCATGGCAAAACGGCCTTGGTGACGTTTGGCACGGGCCAATTCCTGCTTTAGCCGGTCATTAAACAGGGCACGGTTGGGCAGGTTGGTCAGGGGATCGTGCTGCGCCATGTGGCGCAATTCTTCGGTCATCGATTCCGCCAGCCGGACAGCGCGTTCCCGGCCATTCACGAGCAGCCAGGCCAGCAAGGTGAGCAACAGACTCAAGCCGACGCCAGCCACGCCAGTGACGTTCTCTGAGCCTCGGCCAAAGCGGTCCTCAAATGCCGGTTGTGTGCTAAGCGACAGGGTCCAGTTGTGGCCTGCCACCACCATGTATTCAAGGGCGCTCACGGCAGCCGGTTGGGCGGGCTGTGCGGTGGTGTCTTTGCCTGTCGCACGGTAGAGCAGGGTTGCCTCCGAAGGGTCAGTGCCGTCGTACATGGTCAGTGCGAGCCCGGGCGACTGACTGCCATACAAACTGGCCATGAACTCGTTCATGCGAAAGGCGGCGTAGACCCAGCCGATCAGATGGGCACGCCGCTGATCGACGCTGTCACGCGGCCCACCTTGGGCATAAATAGGCAAATACATGATGAAACCCGGTGGTGCCTGGGCTTCGGTGTCTATCTTGAGTTGAACCTTGCCTGAAATGGCCGCCAGGCCGGAATCGCGGGCCTTTTCTGCTGCCATCCGTCGAACCACACTTGGCCAGATGTCGCCGCCAGGCGCAGCCCGGTTTCGGCCCGCGTAGGGCTCCCGCTGAACGATGGGCGCGTAAACCTCACGCTGCCCGTTTGGGTCGATTTGGTAGTTGTGAAAACCCGCGGCGCGCATGACTGCCAAATGGGTTTTCAGGTGTGCCGCTGGAACCCATTCCACGAGGCCAATCGCCTGCACGCCAGAGAAGTTGGCATCAAGTTGCAGGGTGTCCACATAGGCGTGCATGGCGGCACGGTTCTTCAAGGGGGTGGTGGCAAACAGTGACTGCACACCACGCAGCATTTGTTCGTACCCCAGCACACGTTGCTCAATGCGGTTCACGGTTTCGCGCAGGGCAAAGTCAAATTGTGAACGCACCGCCCGGCGGCTGGTCTGGCGCTCATGGTCCCAGGTAAACCAGGTCATACCCAGCGTCACACACAGCACCAGCCAGGGCACCAGGCGTAAAAAAACGCGCAGGGTGGCATTTGAGCCGGGTGCAGGGGCCATGGGTTAAAAGTTGACCAAGGCACCCGCCATCTCAGGCGTGAAATATTTCTCGAAAATACGGCGCATGCTGCCATCGGCCCGCATGCCGTTCACTATCGCGCGCCACTGCGCCAGTTGTGTGGCCGACAGCGCCTTGCGCGACATGATCAGGCCATGGGGCACTGAAGGGTCGTTGAACTCGATGATGGTGCTGACCTCACGGATCCGCTTTTCCTCCAGCGCCGGAAAGTCAAAGGGCTCAATGATCATGCCCTGGATGCGCCCCTGGATGAGCGTTTGGTAAAGCGGTGCAAGTCCCCCTGCCAGGCTGACGCGATTGGCCTGTTGCAGTGTGTCGACTAGGCGGTTGGCGGACTCGCTGTACCTGAAACTGCGGATCACGCCCAGTTGCAGCTTGTCGCTTTTTTCAAAATCGGCCAAATCCTGAACTCCGCTGTCCTTGCGCACCAGCAGGTAGTATTTGTTGCTGAAATACCAGGCAAAGTCGGCAAATTTGTGGCGTTCGGGGTTGGTAATGCCCGATAGGCTGAAGTCAAGGGCCCCTGATTCGATCAGTTGCCAGATGCGTGAACGCGGCATCAGGCTCACCGTGACCTTGCAGCCGCTGCGCCGAATCAGCTCATCGGCCACATCTTTGTCAATGCCGGTGTCGGTGTCTGCGGAGTAGAGCAGACCATGGTCATGCAGCGCCAGGGTGTAAGTGCGGCTGCAGTCGGCTGCGCCCGCGTGGGCCAGCCCAAAGTGGCTGATCATGACAAGCAAGGCAATGAGGAATCGGCCAAACATGGGTTTCCTGACGGTGTAGTGGTTTGTTTTTGCTAATGCCCATGATACAGAAGTGTTGGTCCGTCAACTCGTGGTCTCAATCTGTTGCAGCAGCCAGGCAATCACACCGTTGTCCAGGCACATCTGCAGATGGCCGATGGCGCTGAACTCGGTCACCGCAGTGCCATTCAGCACCTGTTCGCGCTGAGGGTGCACGATGTTGTCGTGGTGCGTGAGGGCCACGTGCATCAACTGGCGGTGGGCAGGTGTTTCGCTGCTGTCCAGCTGCGTCAACCAGGGGCTGCGGTAGGCCATTTGGGCACCGTTAGGCGTGCTGACCCATTGCTGCACCCGGGTGCCTTGGTGGGGTGTGCCCAAGGTAATGACCTTGGCCACGTTGGCCGTGCCGTGGGCACGCAGCCAAGCTCGTATGGCCAGTCCACCCATGCTGTGGCCCACCAGCACCACGCGCGGCGCACCGGTTTGGGCGCACAGGTGGAGAACGGCGCGCTCAATCAGTGGTGCGTAGTCGTCAATCGAGGTGAACAGCGGCTCCAGGTCAATGGCCAGCACAGGGTGCCCGGCCTGGCGCAGTGCCTTGGCCACTTTGTCCCACACCCGGTGGTTGCATACGTAGCCGTGCACCAGCAGCACGGGCAGGGCGGTCTGACCCGGTTTGGCTTGTCCGGTGGGCGCCAAGATGTCGGGGTTGCGGGCGGCCCATGGCAGGCGCAAGCCGAAAATCAGCAGGGCCGCCGTGTATTCGCCCCAAAAGGCTTTCAGCCAGGGTGTAAGTGGCCCGGAAGGGCGCGAATGCAGCATCGACACTGCAATCACCACCAACTGCCAGAACAGCACCCAGCCAAGGGCTCCCGCAATCACCAACCCCAATGACATCACACCCCAGCGCGGCGCGAGCTCCATCGCGCCCCAGGTGCCAAGCATGGCACCGATGAGGGTTTGAACAAGAAAGGTGTAACGAAGCAGGCGGGCAAGCATGGCGGGGTTCCTGTGGACGCGAGAGGGTCAAGTATGCCTGCCAGTGCGGTGGACTTCAACGCACCTTGATGGGGTGCTGCCCCTATAGTTGGGGCCCTCTACTTCACCCAGGGTGTCCCATGTCCCAACTTTTGAGTCTGCAAATCGGCCATGCTCGGCGCGTCATGATTCAGGGCCGAAGTGTGCTTACGGCCATTCACAAACAAGCCGTTTCTGGGGCTGTTCCTGTCATGCCGCTGGGTCTGACCGGTGACGAGCAAGCCGACTTGTCGGTGCACGGCGGGCTGGGCAAAGCCGTGTATGCCTATCCCAGCGAGCACTATGCGTTTTGGCGTGAGGCCAGGGAGCAGAAAGGCCTGTGCGCCATTGACGATGCCTTGCCCTGGGGCAGCTTGGGGGAGAACCTGACACTCGTCGGCTTGCTGGAGGCCGATGTCTGGGTGGGCGATGTGCTCAGGTTTGCCAACTGCGCCCTGCGCGTGACCCAACCACGTGAGCCCTGCTACAAGTTCAATGCGGCCATGGGGTTCAACCAGGCCTCAAAACAGATGGCGCTGCAAGGGTGCTGCGGGTTTTATCTGGCGGTGGACGAACCCGGCACCTTGCGGGCGGGTGAGGCCTTTGAGCTCGTGCCCGGCCAGCGTAGCCTGGGGATTCCCGAGGCGTTCAGGGCCAAGATGTTCAAGCACCTGCGTTGAGCGGGCCTTGCCAGGCAAAACAACGCGGCGTTTACTGCGGTAGCGGGCGATGCCATTCGCGCCGGCCCGAGGGGCTGAACGCTTGGGAGATCAGGGGGCGTCTGTTGGGTAACACACAGACAGCCGGGGTGGATTCGGCGTATGCTGCCGGCACACTGTAGCGTACCGCGCTGCCCGCATTGACCCCTGCCGGATTCTGAAAGACTACCCTCCATGACCTCTCACACGCCCACAACGTCACCCAGTGAACTGCACCTCAGGGTCGGCTTCGAGATGGTTTACGACTGCCCCCAGCCCACGCCGATGATTCTCTCTCTGAACATCCACTACTCACGTGCCGGC
>JBIJDQ010000155.1:0-5804 GCA_044344025.1 Rhodoferax sp. | reverse complement strand
TGTGGGCTGTGCCCTTGTCGTTCTGGTGGGCTGGGTTGCGTTGAACGGCCATGCTTGCATTGCCCCGCGCGTGTGTACGGCATAAGCACTAGAGGCATAAAACGCTTGTATTTACCCCTCAAACTGGGGATGCACCTGCCGAATGCGGCGCATCACCATGCCCGCCGCTGCGGTGCGGGTTTCCACGCCAAGCTTGGCAAAAATGCGCTCCAAGTGTTTCTTGACGGTCATCGGGCTGCTGCCCAGAATGTCGCCAATGTCGCGGTTGATCTTGCCCTTGACCACCCAGTAAAGCACCTCGGCCTCTTTTGGGGTGAGTTTGAAGCTTAGGGAAATGGCCTCGATCACACTCACATCAGACACCTCTTGCATGATGATCAGCCAGTCGCCGCCGCCCTCAGAGTCGCCAATTTGCTGGTGCAGCCGAAAGGTCAGACGCTTGGGCCCCAGTTCAATACTCAGTCGTGGTGGCTCCAGTTGAATCTCGGCGTAACTCACGTGCCTGCGCAACCAACCCAGCACCGGAATCGGTGTGGTGGGGGCATCGGTGCCGTAGTAGCGCATCAGCAGTTCGCGCGCCAGCGGGGTTTGCCACATCAGACGGCCGTCTGCCACCCGCACGGTGATGCTGGCGTAGCCAAAGGCATCAAGCGCACTGCGGGCCTGACGGCGCTCCCGTGCGCCTTGCAGGTGCACCTGCATGCGGGCCAACACCTCTTTTGGTTTGATGGGTTTGTTGACATAGTCCACCCCGCCCGCTTCAAGCGCGGCGACCAGGTGCTCGGTTTCGGTCAGCCCAGTCATGAAAATGATGGGGATGTGCGCGGTTTGGGGCGTGGCTTTAAGTCGGCGGGCCACCTCAAAACCATCCATGCCGGGCATCATGGCATCAAGCAACACGATGTCAGGCAGGGCCTGGGTGGCGCGCTGCAAGGCGGTAGCCCCATTGGTGGCCACCAGCACGGTGTAGCCGGACTCGTCCAGCGCATCGTGCAGCACGGCCAGGTTGTCGGGCACGTCGTCCACGATCAGCACCACGTCGCTGTTGGCGCGGTCCAGGGTTTGGTCCAGGGTAGGCATGGGTAGGGTGGGCTAAGTAGGCTGGCGCGCTGGGTCGGGCGGGCTGCTCAGTGGCTTGAGTCTGTCACGCATGACTTCAAACTGAAACTCCCGGGCCAGTTCGCGCATCTGGTTGAAGAAGGCTGCTTGGTCGGGTTGGGCAGCCGCCATGGCCTCAAGCTGGTTCAGAATGCCTCGGTAATAACCCAGGTTCACCATGTCAAGCAGCAGTTGAAGTTGTTTGGGGTCCAGCGCGCTTGGGGTCACGGCGTGGTCCGGTATTCGGGGTGCCGCCGCAGGGCTGGTTTCCAGCCAGGTCAGGCCAAGGCGGTGTTCAAGCCAGTCCAGCAGGTCGGTGTGGCGCACCGGTTTCAGGATGAAATCTTCACTGGGAATGCCCACATCATTGTCCAAGCCACGGTCAAAGGCATTGGCCGACACGATGGCCACACAGGGTGGTGGATTGGGGTTGCCCTGCGCCAGCACCCGCAGGCGGCGAATGGTTTCCCAGCCGTCAATGCCGGGCATGGCCAGGTCCATCAGGATCACGTCGGGTTGGTAGCCGCTGGCCAGCAAGTCCAGGCAGTCGTGGCCGCTGGCGGCGGTACGCACGTCAAAGCCAAGGGGTTGCAGCACCTGAATGAGCAATTCTCGGTCAGCGGCTTCGTTGTCCACCACCAGAAGGCGCTTGCGTGGTCCGACATAGCCTAGCCGTGGACGGCGTACAAAAAACCGGTTTTGGTGTTTGGAGGCCGGTGAGTACACGGTGCTCGCGGGCGGCATGTGTACTTCGGGCAAGAACAGCTTGAGCTTGAAGCATGAGCCCACCCCCGGCGTGCTGGTGACCGACATTTCACCCCCCATCAGATCGGTCAGCATTTTGGCAATGGTCAGGCCCAAACCTGCACCGGGCGCGGTTGACCCGGCATGCTGGGCGCGGGCAAAGGGCTCAAAAATGCGTTGAATTTCCTCCGCTGCCAAGCCGGGGCCGGTGTCTTCAATCTCAATCGTTGCCATTTCACGCGCATGGCGCACCCGCATCACCACATGCCCATGTTTTGTGAACTTCAAGGCATTGCCCAGCAGGTTGATCAAGACCTGGCGTACCCGCTTTTCGTCAGCCCGCACCATGGGTGGCAGCACGCCAGCAATGTTGCAACGAAAGGCCAGCCCCTTGGCCAGTGCCTCCAACTCGAACAGGCTGGCGATGTCGTGTACAAATTCGGCAAACGGCATGGGTTTGACGTTCAGGGTGAGTCGGCCCGCCTCAATGTGGGCCATGTCCAGCGTGCCTTCAATGAGTGACAGCAAATGCTCACCGCCGCGTTTGATCACCGCCACTGCTTGCTTGCGGTGCGCCGGGATGCTGGCATCTTCCCCCATTAGCTGCGCGTAACCCAGAATGCTGTTGAGCGGCGTGCGCAGCTCATGGCTGATGGCGCTGATGTAGCGGCTTTTGGCCTGGTTGGCCTGGTCGGCGGCGGCGCGGGCCTGGTCTGCGACCTGTTTGGCGTGTTGCAGGGCCTCGTCGGTTTTTCGGTGCAGCTCAATTTCACGCAGCAGCAATTGGGTTTGCCGGTTGGATTCATCTTGCGCCACTTGGCGGCTTTTGTGCGCCAGCACCACCCACCAGGCCACCAGCCCGGCAATCAGCAGCAGCAACATAAACGCCTTGAGAAAACCTGAGCGCAAGGCCGTTTGGGTGGCCTCCATCACCTCCATCGTCGAAAAAACGGCGGTCAACGCCCGCAACTCGTGTGCATAAAGCAAGCCAAACACACTGGCCAGCAGAGGCACAGTCACGGCCATCAACAGCAAAAAAGAGGCCAGTCCGTTGTCAAGGTAGGGCCACAAGCGGCCCGGCAACCACCACCGCAACACCGCAGACCACTGGGTGGCCAGACTGGCGTGGGGTTTGCACAGGTCCCCGCAGCGCGCATCAAGCGTGCAGCACAAGGAGCAAATCGGTCCCTGGTAGGCCGGGCAATGCGCCATGTCAGGTGCTTCATACGCCCGCTCACAAATCACGCAGCGGGTCAGGGTGTAGCGCTGGTAGCTGGCCTCGTCGGCAGGTGCGCCTTGGCGTGCAATGTAGTACTTGCCCTTTGTGACCCAGGCCAGCAAGGGGGCCGTGACCAAGGCTGTGCCCATGGCGATCAGGGCTGAAAACGCCTGTGCCATGGCGCCAAAACCCCCCAGGTGGGCGCTGATCGACAACACCGAGGCCAGCGCCATGGCCCCCACCCCCACCGGGTTAATGTCATACAAATGCGCCCGCTTGAACTCAATGCCTGGCGGGCTCAGGCCCAGCGGCTTGTTGATCACCAAGTCTGCCACCACTGCCATCATCCAGGCAATGGCAATGTTGGAGTACAGCCCGAGCACATCACCCAGGGCGGCAAACACATTCATCTCCATCAGCATGAACGCAATCAGCGTGTTGAACCCAACCCACACCACGCGCCCCGGGTGGCTGTGGGTGAGGCGCGAGAAAAAATTGCTCCAGGCCAGGGAGCCGGCATAGGCGTTGGTGACATTGATTTTGAGTTGTGACACCACCACAAACAAGGCAGTGGCCGCCACCGCCCAGCCAAAGTGTGGAAACACATACTCGTAAGCAGCCAGGTACATCTGGTTGGGGTCAACTGCGCGGTCCTGTGGCACCGCATGGCTGATGGCCAGGTAAGCCAGCAACGCGCCACACAGCATTTTCAGCACCCCCAGAATCACCCATCCCGGCCCGCCCACCAGCACACTGAACCACCAGCGCTTGCGATTGGCCGGTGTCAGCGCGGGCATGAAGCGCAGGTAATCGGCCTGCTCACCCATCTGCGTCATCAATGCCACACCCACGGTCAGAGCTGCACCAAACAAGGGCAGGCTAAAGGCGCTTGAGGTGCCCTGGTCACCAACATAGTGCACCACACCCGCAAAAGCGGTGGGCTCTTTCCAGAGGACAAAACCAAACGGCAGCAGCCACATGACCAGCCACAGCGGCTGGGTCCACACCTGCAAGCGGCTGATGGTGGTGACCCCATGCGTCACCAGCGGAATCACCAGCAGCGCACAAATCAAATAACCCCAACTCGGGGGAATGCCCAGCGCCAGTTCCAGCGCGTAGGCCATGACCGCGGCTTCCAGTGCAAAAAAGATGAAGGTGAACGAGGCGTAAATCAGCGACGTGAGGGTTGAGCCAATGTAGCCAAAGCCAGCGCCCCGGGTGAGCAAATCCATGTCCACGCCGTATTTGGCGGCGTAAATGCTGATGGGCAGGCCCGCCAGGAAGATGATCAGCCCGGTGGTCAGAATGGCCCAGAACGCATTCACAAACCCGTACTGCACCAGCAGCGTGGCACCGATTGCCTCTAGTATCAAAAACGCAGCAGCACCCCCAAGCGCCGTCTGCGCCACACGCCATTCCGGCCACTTGCGAAAACCCTGTGGTGTAAAGCGCAGCGCATAATCTTCAAGCGTTTCAGCCGCCACCCAGGCGTTGTAATCCCGGCGCACCAGCGTGATGCGCTGGGGTGCGTTGGCTTTGGTGGATGAAATTGGCGTGGTGGTCACAGCAGCGAATTGCACTATTCATGCCACTGCAAACCAATACGTCTCTCCGGCACGCCTTTTGCATTGAGTCAACCATGGAACTTACCCCTCGTGAAAAAGACAAGCTGCTGATCTTTACCGCTGGCCTGCTGGCCGAGCGCCGCAAAGCCCGTGGCCTGAAACTCAATTACCCCGAAAGCCTGGCCCTGATCAGCGCGGCCGTCATGGAAGGTGCCCGTGACGGCAAAACCGTGGCTGAACTGATGAGCTTCGGGCGCACCATCCTGACCCGTGCGGACGTGATGGACGGCATTGCCGAGATGATTCCCGACATTCAGGTCGAGGCCACCTTTCCCGACGGCACCAAACTGGTCACGGTGCACCAGCCAATTGTTTAACCGATTCTCATGAAAGTTGATTTACGATGAAATCAATAGCTATCAGCGCTTTACTGGCGGGCACTGGCGCCGTCTTTGCGCATGAAAACCACGGTTTGCCTGGCAGCCACTGGCACGCCACTGACGTGTGGGGCTTTGTGGCCCTGGGCGCAGCCTTTGCCATTGCCCTGTGGTGGTCGCGTGGCGGCAAGTGAGGACCGCATGATCCCGGGCGAAATCATCACAGACGACGGCGAACTCGCGCTCAACCTGGGCCGCAGGGCCGTGACGCTGGTGGTCACCAACACCTCGGAGCGGCCCATTCAGGTTGGCTCCCACTACCACTTTGCCGAGACCAACGGCGCCCTGGGCTTTGACCGCATGACCGCGCTGGGCAAGCGGCTCAACATCGCGTCAGGCCTGGCGGTGCGTTTCGAGCCCGGCCAACAACGCACGGTGGAACTGGTCGACCTGGGCGGTGACCGCGTGGTGTACGGGTTTCGTGGCCTGGTGCAGGGAAAACTCTGATTTATTGGTGCTTTATGCCTCTAGCGCTTATCCAGTAAGCGTGGGTAGCTCACATTTTTGAAGGTTTCTAAATGGCCACGATTGGACGACGTGCGTACGCAGAGATTTTTGGCCCCACGGTGGGCGACCGGGTTCGCCTGGCCGACACCGGCTTGGTCATTGAGGTGGAAAAAGACTGCACCCTGCTCTCGGGCAGCTACGGTGAAGAAGTCAAGTTTGGCGGCGGCAAAACCATTCGCGACGGCATGGCACAAAGCCAGCGCACCCGCGATGGCGCTGGCACCGGCCCACAAG
>JBIJDQ010000154.1:0-5846 GCA_044344025.1 Rhodoferax sp. | reverse complement strand
CTGGCGCAGTGCGCAGTCCACATAGGGAAGCAAATACTTCAAGGCGATTCTCTCCTTGCTGTGGCGCTGAGCCTGCGAGTTGAACAAGACATAAAGGCAGTCGTGGCGGCCACGTTGGTCACTGGTGCCGTGCACCAGTGCAGAGCGCATGCCCCGCATGGCAGCCGTCATGGCCATGTCAATCAAAGCGCCTTCCCACAAAAAACCAGCTTGTCCGCAATGAACAACCAATGGTTTTCGATCCACGTTGATCCACCTGTTAAACCAGCTGGAAAGCAGGGGCGTGATGGACTCAACCGCCGCATTTTCAGACCGAACACCGGGTAGTGCAGACACCACATCGTAGTGAATCAGCCCAAGGCGAAAGTCGCCCCAGGCGGCTACCAAGATGTCATGAGGTAAATACTGCTGCACATCGCCTTGCAGCCAATTCATCAGGTCAATATGCCGACGCACGCCCACCACCTCAGTAACCAAGCCGAAGAATCTTGAACTATCCAGTGTGCAGGGTGTACGCCTGTCTCTCATGTATGAAAAATCTGATCGCTTGCGACAAAAACAGGTGCTGAAATTTGTAAAGAATATACCCCAGTCGGCGTGATGTTTTTTCAACCCTTACCTGTGGTTTACCGGTCACGCAGCAGCTTCAGACAACTGGGATCTTGGAAGCTAAAAACAGGTCCTTGACCAATGAAAAGGCGATGAATAAAAAGGGTTTTTCAAAACACCAACTTGCGTCAATAATCACCTTCCCGTCCGACAACCCAAACCATTCCATGTTTTCACCCTCGCAAGCCGACGTTCGCCGATTTTTTTGCTCCGTTTACGCCAAGGCGCTTTCTGGGCAATCACTTGAAGCTATAGAAACAATAGCATCACTTTGGATTGACGAGCACCCTGAATACCATGAGGAACTGGCTGACATTGACACCGCACTGCTCACCATGGGCCAGGCAGAAGAAGGCAAGACCAATGGTTTTTTGCATTTGTCCATGCACCTGTCAATCACCGAACAATGCAGCATTGACCAACCCCGGGGCATTCGTCAGGCCATCGAATTGCTGACACACCGGCTTGACTCCCTGCATGATGCGCACCACGCCGCAATGGACTGCCTTGGAAAAATGATCTGGGAAAGCCAGCGCGCCGGGCAAGCACCGGACGGGCAGAGTTATGTGGCTTGTGTGCTGCGCCACGCCACACACGACTGATGCCGCTTATTTGAGGCGATCGCGCTGCAAGGTTTGCATTTCGCTGGGCAAACTGCCCACGTAATCGGCAAGCACCTTCAAGTCAGCGTCGGAAAATTGCTTGGCAATACCCCCCATAACGGGATGAACACGGCCAATCATGGGCTTGTCATTGGTTTTGTAAGCGCGCAGAGCCACATACAGGTAGTCACTGTGCTGACCAGCAATCCTGGGGTAAGCAGGGTCGATAGGCTTGCTGAGGTTTGCACCATGGCACGACGCGCAACCGCCTTTGGTCACCAGCTCGGCCACTTTAACTGAGCCTTCTGGCGCTTTGGTGGACAAAGTGGCACCCGTGCCAGTGGATTCGTAAAAAGCCGCCAGGTCCGCAATGTCTTGCTCGCTCAAACTGGCGGCCATGGCGCGCATGGAGGGGTGTTTGCGCTCACCATTCTTGTAAGCGTGCAAGGCCGCACGAACATAGCCAGCGCTTTGTCCCGAGATTTTTGGCACTTGGTGCACCTCAGGAAAACTGGTGTGGTAGCCTTTAATGCCATGGCAACCCACACACAGCGCGTTTTTCTGACTGCCAGCCGCCGGGTTACCCTTGATGTCTTGTGCGTAAACTGTCATAGAGGTCGCGCAGGCGACAAGCATGGACGACACTGTCAACAGAAATTTGTTCATTTTGCTAAGACAATCCATAGAAGGCCTTGTTTGTAAATTTGATAAATATCAATCAATTATAGGGAGACGGCAGTCACTCTTGGCATGGCGTAAACCCGATGCAGCCCTGTGCAGTCACCCCACCCGGCACGCTTCACTGGCACCCTGAATCCACCACTTGCACCCACTCACAATGAAATTCCAAGGCACCCAAAATTACGTCGCCACCGCTGACCTGATGCTCTCGGTCAATGCGTCCATCACGTTGCAGCGCCCCTTGCTGGTTAAAGGTGAGCCCGGCACCGGCAAAACCATGCTGGCCGAGGAAGTGGCCAGCGCACTGAATTTACCGCTGTTGCAATGGCACATCAAGTCAACCACCAAGGCACAACAGGGTTTATACGAGTATGACGCAGTCAGCCGTTTGCGGGATTCGCAGTTGGCCGACATTGATGGTGGCGAACGGGTCAAAAACATCCACCACTACATCGTCAAAGGTGTGTTGTGGCAGGCGTTCACGGCAGACCAACCCGTGGCCCTGCTGATTGATGAAATTGACAAGGCCGACATTGAGTTTCCAAACGACTTGCTGCGCGAAATTGACCGCATGGAGTTTTACTGTTATGAGACACGCGAGTTGATCCGCGCCAAACACCGCCCCCTGGTGTTCATCACCTCCAACAACGAGAAAGAGCTGCCTGACGCGTTTTTGCGCCGCTGCTTCTTTCACTACATCAAGTTCCCCGATGCACCCACCATGCAGCAAATTGTGGATGTGCATTTTCCGGGGCTTAAAGCCGAGCTGTTGAGTGCCGCCATGAAGACCTTCTTTGACGTGCGCAACCTGCCCGGCCTGAAAAAGAAGCCCTCCACCAGCGAACTGCTGGACTGGCTCAAGTTGCTGATGGCACAGGACATCTCCGCTGCAGCCTTGCACACAGCAGACGACAAGGTAGCGGTGCCACCGCTGGTGGGGGCCTTGCTGAAAAACGAGCAGGACGTGACGCTGTTTGAAAAACTGGTGTTCATGCAAAGCCGCAACCGCTAAACCTGTTTTGGAGAACTCCCATGGCGTTTGTTGAACCCGTCATCTTGAACGCACGCGGCATTACTTTGCTGCCACTGTCTCTTGACCACGAAGCCGGGCTATGCGCCGCCGCTGCGGACGGTGAACTTTGGAACATCCGCGTCACTTCGGTGCCAGAACCCGAACAGACACGCAAATACGTTGAAGACGCACTGCTCATGCGCCAAGCCGGTAACCGCTTTGCATTTGCGGTAACAGATTCAGCCACCGGTAAGGTGTGGGGTAGCACCAGTTTTCATGACATTTTGCCCGCTGTCAAACGCGTTGAAATCGGCTGGACCTGGTACGCCAAAAGTGTTCAACGCTCTCATGTCAATAGCACCGCCAAACTGCTGATGATGACGCACGCTTTTGAGACGTTGGGCTGCCAGGTGGTGGGATGGCGCACCGACAACTTCAACTTTGCCTCACAAGCAGCCATTGAGCGACTTGGCGCCAAAAAAGACGGCGTTATCCGTGGCCATGCCTTGCGCCGCGACGGCACCATCCGCGACACTGTGATGTACAGCCTGCGCAGTGGCGAGTGGCCAGAAGTCAAGGCTCAGTTGCTGCATTCGCTGGACAAACCGCGCTGAACCAAACCGCCTTAAAAGCTAAATTGACACCGTCATTTGCTATTTAATTAGTAGCTACTAATACCCTATACATATAGACCAGAGGTCGATATTGTCAACAAATTCCCTGGCGTAGCGAAGTCTGGCAGTCACAGGCCAAGTTTTCACCATATACAATCCGTATACTGCTTCATAGGGAGTCCACCATGACCGCCACCGCCGCCGTTTTCATGTCAGGCAACAGCCAGGCCGTGCGCCTGCCCAAGGAGTTTCAACTTAACTGCAAACGCGTCACCATCGAGCGCCGTGGGGATGAGATCGTGCTGCGGGAAAAAAAGGCGACTGTGGGCGACCTTCTGAAAAACCTTCCGCCCTTGAGCCCTGAGGCAAGGCAGGATTGGGAATCCATAGAGGCTCAGTTGAATGACCCAGCGCCGCAAAGACGGGACTGGAATACCCTGCTTGGATCCGATGCCATACCAGCCAAATGAAGTACCTGCTCGACACCAACATCGTCAGCTACTTTTTGCGTAACGCATCCGCAGGCTTGACCCAACGCATTCTGAACAGCATCCCCGACACATTGGCCATATCTGTCATAAGCGCGGGTGAATTGCGTTTCGGCCTGAGTAAACTACCCAGCTCTCTAAGATCAACGGAATTGGCACTCCGCCTTGACGCGCTGCTGACCGCTATCCCCGTTCTTCCTCTGCCAGCGCAAGTCGCGCAGCACTATGGCAGCACCAGGGCGCAACTTGAGACCGCCGGAACACCCATCGGTGGTAACGATTTATGGATTGCTGCCCATGCCCTGTGCCAAAACATGACCCTGGTGACCAACAACACCCGTGAGTTTGAGCGGGTGCCAGGGTTGCGAATGGAGAACTGGCTTTAGGAGCAACCCATGCTGATTGACTTCTTCTACACCCTGCGCGCCGCCAAACTTCCGGTCTCGGTCAAGGAACTCCTGACCCTGCTGGAAGCCTTGAAACTCGGCGTGGTCGGCCCAAAAACATCTCCCAATGACGATGGCACGATCACCGGCTACAAAATTGAAGACTTCTACTTCTTGAGCCGCGCCACCCTGGTCAAGGACGAAAAGCACTACGACAAGTTTGACCGCGCCTTCTCGGCCTACTTCAAGGGCATTGAACTGGTGACCGATTTCACCAAGGACATTCCGCTGGAATGGCTGCGCAAAACGCTCGAACTCAACCTCAGCCCCGAAGACAAGGCGGCCATCGAAAAAATGGGCTGGGACGAGTTGATGGAGACGCTCAAAAAACGTCTTGAAGAGCAAAAAGAGCGCCACGAAGGTGGCAACAAGTGGATTGGCACCGGCGGCACCTCACCATTTGGCCACGGTGGCTACAACCCGCAGGGCATTCGCATTGGGGGCGCTGGCAAGAACAAGAGCGCCGTCAAGGTGTGGGAGCAGCGCGCCTACCGCGACTACGACGACACCCAGGAGCTGGGCACACGCAACATCAAGGTGGCTCTGCGCCGCCTGCGCAAGTTCGCCCGTGAAGGCCATGTTGAAGAGCTTGACCTGGATGACACCATCCGCTCAACTGCGGCCAACGCGGGCTGGCTTGACATCAAAATGCGACCGGAGCGGCACAACAACGTCAAGGTGCTGCTGCTGATGGATGTGGGCGGCACCATGGACGAGCACATTGCCCGGGTGGAGGAGATGTTCTCCGCCGCCAAGGCCGAATTCAAGCACCTTGAGTTCTACTACTTTCACAACTGTGTGTATGACTTCATGTGGAAGAACAACCGGCGTCGTTACGCCGAAAAGTTCCCCACCTGGGACATCATCCGCAAGTACAACAAAGACTACAAGCTGATCTTTATTGGTGATGCCACCATGAGCCCCTATGAAATCCTGCAAGTGGGCGGCAGCGTGGAATACAGCAACGAAGAAGCGGGTGTGGAATGGCTGGGGCGCCTGACCAGCGCGTTCCCCAAATATGCCTGGATCAACCCCGAACCGCAAGGCGTGTGGCAGTACCGCATGTTTCCGCTCACCCTCAAGGGCCTGGAAGACACCATGCGTCTGCTCAGCAAATGACACGCCATGGATTGGTGGCATTGCTGCTGGCGAGCCAGGTGGCGTTGGCGTTGGCCCAAAGCCCGCCTGAGGGGGTCGAATCTGGCACCAGCCAAAAACTCAGCGTCAGCACCCCGCCCGCTTTCACGCTGAAAATTGACGCACCAGACGACATCAAACTGCTCCTCAATAACCATCTGGAGTTGCAGCGCTACCAGGCGCTGACCGACCTTAGCGATGACGAACTTGATCGCCTGACCGACCAGGCGCAACAAGACGCGCGCCAATTGATCGGC
>JBIJDQ010000153.1:0-5880 GCA_044344025.1 Rhodoferax sp. | reverse complement strand
CCATTGGATAGTGAGTTTTACGTCAACACGATAAGCCACCGGCTAGCAGCAAGGTGCGTTTGCGGTTGAGCTCCACGCGCCCGATCAGCTGGGTGTTTTGCTCTGCCAGTGACTGAATCAGCGCGCTGGACTGCAGCATTTGCTGGTGGAGATCAGCGGTGGTCACCTGCAGGTCAGCCACTTGGGCCTGTAGCGCGGCCAGCATGGCCTCTTGCCCGCCGGTTGGGCCCTGCCCGGGCACAACCTGGGCGCTGACCGGGTTGGCCTGCGGTACGGGCTTTTTGCCGACCGTGCTCCAAAGCTTTTTGGCTCCTTGTGCCACTTTGGGGGCATTTTCAATCACATCACCCCAAGGAACCATTTTTAAAACGGTGAGCCAGCCAATTGCCATGTAAACACCTCAGTGAAAAGATCAAACGCTATTGTCCTCGCAAGCGTTGACCGCGTGAGGCCGCTATGCGCCCTGTGCCATGGCCCATACGTGTATCAGTTTTTCAGGAACGCGGCCAAACGCATATCGGTGTTCAAAATGTGATTGACCAGCCAGTTGTTCAAAAACCCTAGCAACACCTCGCGCGTAATGGGTTTTCCTGCCACAAGGTCTTGCTGAACGCTAGCGACTGTTTGTGAAAACTCCCGATGCTCACGTGAATGCGTTGCGGCATCATCTGGCGATTCTTGGGCATAGGCACGCTCCAGCATCAGTTCTTCTTCCGTTTCGAAGTGGTACAGCGCGTAGCTCATCAAGTCGCGCACAATGTCTTCCACGACCGAGCGCTCTACCAGCGCACGCATCCGCAAATTGGCCTCATTGAGCATGTCAACCAGCATCTCGTGCTGTTCATCAATAGCCTCAATCCCGGTCAATAACTTGGGGCCCCACTCCAGAAGATCATCGTTTTGCATTTAGTTGTTCCCATTTGGTCAAAAAACCGCTCACCCAGCCCATTAAATCGCTCGCAGGCATAGGGCGCGCTATCAGATAGCCCTGCGCGACAGGACAACCCAGGCTCTGGAGAAGTTCGGCCTGCTCCCAGGTCTCAATGCCCTCAGCCACCAAATCGCATTCGAAGGCTTTTGCCAGTCCGATGATGCCCTGCACAATCGCCAAGCTACCAGAGTCTCGCACCATGTCGCTGACAAAGGATTGGTCTATTTTTAGCGTATTGACTTTGAGCTCTTTGAGGTAGGACAAGGTTGAGTAACCGGTACCAAAATCATCTAAAGCAAAACGGACGCCAAGACGCTGACATTGCCCAATCAGGTCAGCCACGTTCTGCACATCGTCCAGCGCCGCCGACTCCACGATCTCAATCTCCAGGTCTTCTGCACAAACCTTGGGATAGTTCTGCAGTGCGGTGCTGAGGCGCAGGGCAACGTCCCGTTCCAGAAACTGGTGTGAACTCATGTTGATGCTCAACTGCAGACGTAGCCCCTGCTCGAGCCAGTCGCTCATCAAACGCAGGCTTTCTTCAAGGACCCATTGGTCAAAGTTCAAGGCCAGTTCACGGTTCAGGTTGACCAGCGGCAAAAATTCTATGGGTGGTACCAGGCCGCGAATCGGATGCTGCCAGCGTATCAGCGCTTCGGCCCCTACGATTTCACCGGTGTCCATATTGACTTTGGGTTGCACGAACAACACAAATTCGTTGCGCTGCAAGCCTTTTTCCATGCGTGCCGTGACGCCCATATTGGCTTTTTGGCGGTTGTTGAGCTTGAGGTCAAACCGGGAGAAGCGATTTTTCCCGGACTGCTTGGCAATATACATGGCCACATCTGCATGGCGCAAGAGTGCGTCGGCATCTGAATTGTCCTCGGGAAACAGCGTGTACCCCAGGCTGCCAGAGACTTGGGCTGAGTGCTCTGCATCAAGCTGCACAAGTTGATGAATTGCCGTGAGCACGCGCTGCAAAGTCCGCTCACAATCCGCCTGCGAAGTCACGCCTGTAAGCAACATTACAAACTCGTCCCCGCCGAGTCTGGCAACTGTGTCTTCCGCTCGCAGAGCCTGCACCAAGCGGCGGGAAATTTCAATCAACAAATGGTCCCCTGCATCGTGACCATAGGTGTCATTGACCGTCTTGAAACCATCCAGGTCTAGCCCCACGACAGCGATAACCTCGTTCTTGCGGCGTGCTCTGGCAAGCGCCTGAAGGATTCGGTCGGACAGAAGCGCCCGGTTGGGCAAACCGGTGAGGGCATCATGGTGCGCCAAACGCTCCATGCGTTCGTGCTGCAACTTGCTTTGCGTGGTGTCAGATGACAGGCCCACGTAGTGCTTGACTTCTCCAATTTCATTGCGCAGCACCGAAATGGTGAGCTGTTGTGCGTATTCCAGGCCGTCCTTGTTGCGGTTCCATAATTCGCCGTGCCAACTCCCGGACTGACCCAACTCACGCCACATCTCAGAATAGAACAGTACGTCATATTGACCGCTGCGCAAAAGAGAATGGGTTTTCCCAATGAGTTCATCCCGGCTGTAACCCGTCATCCGGCAAAACATGGGGTTCACATCCTGAATCACACCCTTGGTATCTGTAATCGAAATACCTTCATGCGCTTCCTGAAAGACACGCCCTGCCAGGACCAGACCGTCGGCACGCAGCTTGAGTTCCGCGTGCGATGCCTCTTGATCGGCGTATAGCTTTTCCAAGGAAGCTGCCATCTCATTGAAACCATCGCCAACCAGCGCCAGTTCGTCACGGGTTTGAAGCACCGCCCGTACATGCAACTGTCCTTGCGTGAAAGCACCGGTCGCGTCCAGCAGTTGGTTGACCGCACGGCGCAAGGAGAAATAGCTACCTGCAGCCAAGTACGCCAGCAAGAGCATCAGGCAGCCAAAGATGGCCAGGGTGCGATCCATTTGGGTTTTGAATTTTCCTGAACGATCTTGCAGCAAGCTTTCTATCAGCGGGTGAATCACGTCAAAAAGCTCGCCATACACCGCATCAATAGACGCTGTAGTGGCTGCAAAATACTCTTGCTGTGAAATGGTGACTTGGCCTTGCAACAGGTGCTCGTTCGCCAGGCTAACGATCCTATCCCCTCCTCGCTGCACAACTTCGGAAGTGAGCTCCAGCCTGGTAGCTTGAGCCAGGTTCACGGTTTGGGTGTGACGCAGATGGCTTTGGGCCTGACTTTGCAAAGAGCGGAGTTCAGCAATCATGTAGACCAACTCGTAACGCTGGTCTGCGTTGAGATTGCCTACTTTGACCGCCCCGCTGCCGTAAGCCCTCATCTTGCCCATGCGCTCCAGCATTTCCGGAAGGCGCCTGACAGAAAGGTCTATTAAATAATAGGTGCTTAGATCGCTGTCCAAGACCAGGTGATACGCATCAGCAGTGGTAATCAGCATGCCAAGCATGGTGTCGATGAGCGCAGTGTGAGTCTGAAAACTGGTAGGAACGCTCCACTCAAGTCCATTGGCCTGAATGTCTTCCCATGCGGCCACCATAAGTTTGAAATCAGCGCTGGCCTGCAAGGTCTGCGGATAAGCGTGCTGAATGGCGCGCAAAGCATCATTGACATCCATTGATTTCTTGCGTAGCGCCTCTTGCATATCCTGGTTACCAGAAATAACCGACGCAGACCGCCCGCGGTGCTGCTGTACATGGCGTATCAACTCGGAGAGTTGTCGCGTTAGTTGGTTACCAATGCGCTCCCGCTCCAAAACTTCAATGCTCTCGGTCATGTGAGACAGCAAAGTCGTCGCCAACAAGCCCACAGCTGCACAAAACACAATGCCCAACACAAAAAATTTCGCACGGTAACCAAGGCGGTCCATACCCCAAATGGCGGGATATAGGAATCGTCTGATCAGATTTGTGTGCGATCGCATGACCTGATTATGGGCTGCGTGTGTCTGCTGCCAAAGCGCCAATGCACTGTGTTGTGCTTAGCCACGTGCCCGGCGCCAGGAAAACACCAGCGCCACAAGCAAAGCCACCGCTATCGCCGAAGGCTAGCCCATGCGATAACGATTTTTTCAAAGATGGGTTCCAGAAATCTCCTTTGACCTGCTCGGGGACCGTTCCGGTTGGCCGCAGCCGAAATACCCACCTTGTCAATTCTCAACACAACATGGCGCGGTCAATGGTTAACTGATGCCCATCACGTTTTCGTTGCCCCCAGGGCATACCCACAAAGATGCAAACCGTTGCATGAAAAATTCACGTCCATCAGTCACTTCCAAAGTGAAACGACTTTTTCATCGCTTGCTGCGCAAGGCGTTTTCCGTCTTTCCGCAGTCGGTGCGTTTTGCCGTGTACCGGTCTTTTGTCGACTGCGACCCCAAGCCGGACAAACAACTGGTCCTCAAAATTGCAGAGACCAAAGAGGAACTGCAAGCCTGCTTTCGTTTGCTGCATGACGCTTATGTGAGCAGCGGCTTCATGCGGCCAGACCCATCGGGCACCCGTGGTGGCAGGGAGTGCCTTGGTGGACTTGAGTGGCATGAACCGAATCCTCAACGCCGACCAGATTTCCCTTGCCAACCCGGTTGCACTGGTCGAACCCGGTGTCACCCAGGGCCAGCTTTATGATTTTTTACAAACCCATTGCCCGGCACTTACCTTCAACGTGACGGGGGCAGCACGCGACACCAGCCTGATTGGCAACGCACTTGACCGGGGGGTGGGCTATTTCGGCCCCCGCAAAGACGACCTGTTTGGCCTGGAAGTGGTTTGTGGCTCAGGGCAAATACTGCAAACCGGGTTTCGGCGGCTGGGTGAGGCATCGCCATTGGCCCACAGCCACCCCTTTGGGCTGGGGCCCATACTGGACGGACTATTTTTTCAAAGTAACTTTGGCATTGTCACCAGCGCATGTTTTCGGCTGATGCCCCGGCGGCCCAAAGAAGTGGCGGTGTCAATGGCTTTGCATCACAACGCCAGCCTGGGTGAATTCATAAACACACTGACCGCACTCAAGCGTGAAGGTCTGATGACCTCAGTGACCCACATTGCCAACAAGGCCCGCAGCCAGTCGTCCCTGTTGTACGGTGTCACGCGCTACCTGGAAGAGGCTTGCCTCTTTTCACCCCAGAAAGCGCTGGCAGAGGCTGCAAACGCCCTGCAACGGGTGGCCCCCAATGAATGGACCAGCCTGGGTGCCATTACCGGCAACGCCGCGCAGGTTGCGGCCGCGTTAAAGGAAATCCGCCAGCGCATTAAACCCTTGGCCCGCGTGATGATGGTCACCGACCCACTGCTGAACCTTGGCTTCTGGCTTACCCACACCTTGCGCTTTATTCCATGGGCCCGAGCCAATGCGGCAGCCATTTCGGCCATTCGCCCCCTGCACTCGCTGGCACTGGGTGTGCCCACCGACGTGGCAATTGACAACCTGCTTTGGAAGTTTGGCCAAAGTGAGCTCAGAGCCACCCAGCTTGACCAGTCGCGCTGTGGTTTGCTGTTCATTAGCCCCGCTCTGCCGCCTGATGGTCAATTGATTGCCCGCCTGATTGACGGTTTGAACGCTGTGGCTGCAAAGCATGACCATGCCCTCTACATCACTGTCAACGTCGAAACCCAGACCTCGCTGGTGGCGGTCATCAACCTGTTGTTTGACAAAAGCCAGCCTGCTGAGGTCACGCGAGCCCACCACTGCGCAGAGGCACTGTGGGCCTACATCCGTCAAGCCGGGCTTGAGGTTTACCGGGCCAGAGTCGACATGATGGCCGACCTGGTGTCCCATGACACCGCCTATTGGCAAACCGTGCGCGCCTTCAAACAAGTGCTTGACCCGGACAACATCATTGCCCCCGGACGCTACAACTTGCCAGAGTGAGGCCTGGCGCGCAGACCCGCGTGATCTGGAAAACAGGCATCCCTACAATACCCGTAACCCGGGGCCGCCGGCACCACAAGCATCCTGCCTGTG
>JBIJDQ010000151.1:0-5893 GCA_044344025.1 Rhodoferax sp. | reverse complement strand
CAGGCGTTCTTCAATTTCGATGTTGCCTGGGCAACGCTCTTCTTGGTCTACCCCAATGGTGTTGACGTAACTGGTGGTGGCAGAAAACGGCATGTCGAGATTGCTTTCGCGCGCATGCGCCAGCAATTTCTCAAGTAAAAAGTGAGCACGTTCAGGCCCTTCACTCTGAATGACGGCGCTCAAGGCATCCATCCATTCGCGGGTTTCCTGACTGTCAAAGTCGCCCGCAGGGCTACCCGCCTGGCTTGGTTGTGTTGCTGACATAAGTGTCTCCTTAGTTGTAAATGCGGCATCATGGTAGGTGAACAAACCTTGCTGAAACCTGAACTTATTTTATAACCCTTTTTTCATTATTTCAAATGATGTTTTTTGTATTCATAATGTGAAATGTAAAAAGGAGCAAAGCCCTACACTCTGAGCCATGCCACCACCCCTGCCCTTTGAATTAGCGACATCCCTCAAGGCGACACCTCTTACCCGCCTGAAAAACTGGTGGGGCAAACAAACACCGCAGCGCCAAGACAGGTTTGCGGTTCTCGCCCCGCTGGCAGCGGTGGTGTTGTTTTTGGTGGCCATCCTGTCTGCCTTTGCCTACTTGCGGCTTGAAGAGGTTGCCCGTGAGCGCGAGGCCATCAACCGCGATGTGGAGTACGCGCAACAGCGTCTGCGCCTTCGCTTGCTTGAACAGCAAGAACAACTGATGCGTTTTGCCCGTGAAATATCAAGCCGTGAACTCAGCCACAACGACTTTTTGACCCGTGCCGAAGCCTTTGTCAATTTGTACCCCGAACTGCAAAGCCTCAGCTGGATTGATGACCGCCTGAAAGTACGCGCCAGCTACAACACGGCCAGCATGTCCCTCAACCTGGAAAAAGCGGTGGGCGGCGACGTCACAGACAAAGACACCCTGAGCAACTACCTGTTGACACGTGAGCTTCTGTTGCCGATTTACACCAGACCGCGCGCCCAAAAAGACATGGCAGCGCAACTTCAACTGCACCTGCCATTAATAGAAAAAGCGCGTTTCAAAGGCAATCTCTTGGTGGAGTACTCTATAGATGCCTTGTTCCGCTACGCCGTGCCAAGCGAGATCACCTCCAAATACGCGGTGTCCCTGCACGATGCGGATGGCAAATTGCTCGCCGGCACCACCGTGTCCGAGGACAAACTTAAACGCCACCTGCTGCCCTGGGCCAGTCCGATCAACGTGTACGAGATGCCGGTATCACCTGTGGGCAACGGCATGACTCTGCGCGGACTGGCTTATCGCACGTCCCTGGGTGTCATTGGCAGCGGCTTGTTCTGGCTGGTGATGGTGCTCAGCGCCATCACGGCCTGGCTTTTGCTGGCCAACTGGAAGCACACCCGCAGGCGCATTCAGGCACAGGATGCGCTGGTTCAGGAAACCGCTTTTCGCCGTGCCATGGAGAGCTCCATCCTGACCGGCATGCGCACGCTGGACATGCAGGGCCGCATCACCTATGTCAACAACGCGTTTTGTACCATGACGGGCTGGAACGAGGAAGACCTGCTGGGAAAAAGCGCCCCTTTTCCCTATTGGCCAGAAGATGACATGGACCTGCTCAAGGCCCGGCTGCATGATGAACTTTCGGGCCGAATCCCCCCGGCTGGCATTCAGTTCAAGGTCAAGCGCAAAGACAACACACTGATTGAAGCGCGGCTTTATGTGTCGCCGTTGATTGATGCCTTTGGGCAGCAAACCGGCTGGATGACTTCCATGACCGACATTACCGAGCCCAATCAGGTCCGCGAACAGTTGGCAGCCTCCCATGAGCGCTTTACCACGGTGCTGGAGGCGCTGGACGCGTCGATTTCCGTGGCACCGCTGGGCTCCGACGAACTGCTGTTTGCCAACAAACTTTACCGCCTTTGGTTCGGTGCCCAGGCCACGGGCCACTTGCAGCTGGTTGAAGAAGCAGGCGTGCCGACCACCCCCACCAGCGACGAAAGCCGCGACTTAGTCGACGTGTTTGCAGGCTTGCCCACCGACCACCTGTCGGACAAGGAAACCGAAAGCGCCGAAATCTATCTGGGGACCCTGGGCCGCTGGCTCGAGGTGCGCACCCGTTACCTGAGCTGGGTTGATGGCCGCTTGGCCCAGATGGTGATTGCCACCGACATCACTGCCAGGCGCATGGCGGAGGAGCAGTCCGAGGTGCAGGCCGAACGCGCCCAGGCCTCCAGCCGTCTGATCACCATGGGCGAAATGGCCTCCAGTGTGGCGCATGAACTCAATCAGCCGCTCACCGCCATCAACAACTATTGCAACGGCATGGTGTCGCGCATCAAAGCCAACCAGATCACCCAGGAAGAACTGCTTGGCGCGCTGGAAAAAACGGCTCGGCAGGCGCACCGTGCGGGGCAAATCATTCACCGTATTCGGGCTTTTGTGAAACGCAGTGAGCCCAACCGTACCATCTCCAGCGTGGCCGTCATGGTGGGTGAGGCGGTGGAACTGGCCGAAATCGAGCTGCGCAGGCGCAATGTCAAACTCACTCAGTACGTTGGTCCTGGTCTGCCAAACCTGTTGGTGGACCCGATTCTGATCGAACAGGTGTTACTCAACTTGCTGAAGAATGCCGCCGAATCAGTGGACACTGCCCAGAGACCCACCTCACAGCGCATTGTCAAGCTGCGGGTGGCCTCGGCCCGGGTGGAAGACAAGCCAGTGATCGAATTCAAGGTCATTGACTCTGGAAGCGGCATCGCACCAGAAGTCATGGCGCGGCTCTATGAGGCGTTTTACTCCACCAAGGCCGAAGGCATGGGGATTGGCCTGTCTTTGTGCCGCTCCATCGTCGAGTCGCACATGGGCCGAATGAAGGCCGAGAACCTCTACAATGGCGAGCTTGTCACGGGCTGCTGCTTCACCTTCTGGATACCCATTGCAGCCCCGCTGCCGACTGCGCCCACAAAGCGTCTTGAACCCCACACATTGCAGGTTGCACCATGAGTTTGATCCCAAAAAAAGGCACGGTTTACGTTGTTGACGATGACGAGGCCGTGCGAGATTCGTTGCAGTGGATGCTCGAAGGCAAAGACTACCGGGTGCGTTGTTTTGACTCCGCCGAGTCCTTCCTGAGCCGTTTTGATGCACGCGAAGTGGCTTGCTTGATTGTGGACATTCGCATGGACGGCATGACCGGCCTGGAGCTGCAAAACCGCCTGATCGAAATCAACTCTCCGTTGCCGCTGGCGTTTATTACCGGCCATGGTGATGTGCCCATGGCGGTGGACACCATGAAAAAAGGGGCCATGGACTTTATCCAAAAACCTTTTGATGAGCCCCAGTTGTTGCCCCTGGTGGAGCGCATGCTGGCCCACGCCAAGGATTCTTTTGCCGAATACCAGTCGTCCATCAACCGCGATGCCCTCATGGCGCGCCTGACGCTGCGCGAATCGCAAGTGCTTGAGCGTATCGTGGCGGGCCGCTTGAACAAACAGATTGCCGACGACTTGGGCATTAGCATCAAAACCGTGGAAGCCCACCGAGCCAACATCATGGAGAAGCTGGGGGCCAACACGGTGGCTGACCTGCTCAAGATCGCACTGGGGCCCAATGCCACCAAGTCCTGATTTTTTACTATATTTATAGTAGTTATATATGCCCGCCCCATATGGATTAGCGGGCTTTTTTATTGATGGAGTAGACATGAACACTGCCACCCACAGCGCCCGCATCATTGACGGGCTTGCGCTGTCCAAACAACTGCGGGCCGATGTGACAGCCCGGGTGAACACCCTCAAGGCCAAGGGCATCACGCCCGGCTTGGCGGTCATCCTGGTCGGCGAAAACGCTGCCAGCCAGGTGTATGTGCGCAACAAAGTCAAGGCCTGCGAAGACAGTGGCCTGTATTCGGTACTGGAAAAATACGATGCCAGCCTCACTGAGGCCGAACTGCTGGCCCGCATTGAGGCGCTCAACCAAGACCCCGCCATCCACGGCATTCTGGTGCAGTTGCCGGTGCCTGCCCACATTGACTCCAGCAAGGTCATTGAAGCCATTTCGCCGGCCAAAGACGTGGACGGGTTTCACATCGCCAGTGCGGGCGCATTAATGACCGGCATGCCTGGCTTTTGGCCCTGCACGCCTTACGGCTGCATGAAAATGTTGGAATCCATTGGCTTTGACTTGCGTGGCAAACACGCTGTGGTGATTGGCCGCTCCAATATCGTGGGCAAACCCATGGCCTTGATGCTGCTGCAAAAGAATGCCACCGTCACCATTTGCCATAGCGCCACCAAAGACCTGAAAGCCATGACCTTGCAGGCCGATGTGATTGTGGCAGCGGTAGGCAAGCGCAATGTGCTCACCGCAGACATGGTCAAGCCCGGTGCCGTGGTGCTGGACGTGGGTATGAACCGCACCCCTGAAGGCAAACTGTGCGGCGATGTCGACTTTGAAGGTGTGCGCCAGGTGGCCGGTGCCATTACCCCGGTGCCGGGCGGCGTTGGCCCCATGACCATCACGATGTTGTTGGTCAACACCCTTGAAGCCGCAGAACGCGCCGCAATGTAATGCTTCGAGGGCTAGGCTGCAGTACACAAGGTGGCCCAGCACCGTCCTCAACTCCCATGAAATTTTGCGGGACAGACCGCGGTACACAAAGTGACTCAGCTCTGTCCTCAACTGATTAGAAATATGACCAATCCTTTACTCTCCTTCGACGGCTTGCCGCGTTTTGACCAAATTGGCCCAGAACATGTCGAGCCCGCCATCGACTTGCTTCTGAGCCAGGCCAACACCGCGCTGGAAACCGTCACCGCGCCCCACTTTGCGGCCAATTGGGATGCCATCGCCACGGTGCTGGATGTGGCGACTGAACGCCTCTCGCGTGCCTGGGGTTCGGTCAACCACCTCAACAGCGTGGCCGACACGGCCGAATTGCGTGCGGCATTTAACGCGGTGTTGCCCAAAGTGACAGAGTTTTACACACGGCTGGGCGCTGACGAGCGGCTGTACGCCAAATACCGTGCCATTGCGCCTGAGGGCCTGACCAGCGAGCAGCGTCAGGCGCACAAAAACGCCTTACGCAACTTTGTGCTTGGCGGCGCTGACCTGAAAGGTGCTGAGCGCGAGCGTTTTGCAGAAATTGCCGAACGGCAGGCGTTCTTGGGCCAAAAATTCAGCGAAAACGCGCTCGATGCCACCGATGCTTTCGCCTACTTTGCCCAAGCCGACGAACTTGATGGCTTACCAGATGACGTGAAACACACCGCTCGCAGCGCCGCCGAGGCCGATGGCAAAGAAGGCTTTAAGCTCACCCTGAAAATGCCCTGCTACCTGCCGGTGATGCAGTTTGCCAGCAACAGCGCCTTGCGCCAGAAGCTTTACCGCGCCTATGTGACCCGTGCGTCCGACCAAGCCGAAGGCGACAGCACCCGGTTTGACAACTCAAGCATCATCAGCGAAATGCTGGCCCTGCGCCTTGAAGAGGCCAAGCTGCTTGGTTACCCCAATTTCGGAGCGCTGTCGGTGGCACCCAAGATGGCCGACTCGCCCCAACAAGTGGTGGACTTTTTGCGTGACCTGGCCGCCAAAGCGCATCCCTTTGCGGAAAAAGACCTGGCTGATTTGCGTGCATTTGCCGCCGAACACCTCGGGCTGACTGACCCACAGGCTTGGGACTGGCCGTACGTGAGTGAAAAACTCAAGGAAGCGCGCTACGCCTTCAACGAGCAGGAAGTCAAACAGTACTTTCCATTACCAACGGTACTTGCCGGTTTGTTCAAAATAGTCGAAACCTTGTTTGAAGTCTCGATCCGCGAAGACCATGCCCCGGTGTGCCATGAGTCAGTGCGTTTTTTCCGCATTGAGCGCGCTCAAGCTTCAGGTGCATCCGAGTTGCTGGGCCAGTTTTACCTCGACCCC
>JBIJDQ010000202.1:0-4991 GCA_044344025.1 Rhodoferax sp. | reverse complement strand
AGCGCCCAGGAGTGCGCCAATGGCCACGTCGCGCCCAGTTTTCATCTGGCCATCAGCCTGCACCCGAATACGGCTGCGCAGACGGTTGAGCACCAGGGTTTGCTGGGTTTCTGCCAGACCAATTTCCCAAGGGCTACCCGCATGTTTGATCGACGACCAAGGCGAGGCACCGGTACCACCATCGTGCCCGGCAATCACCACGTGGTCAGCCTTGCACTTGGCCACGCCTGCGGCAATCGTGCCGACACCAATCTCGCTCACAAGCTTGACACTGATACCGGCCTTGGGTGCCACATTTTTCAGGTCGTGAATCAGCTGCGCCAAGTCTTCAATCGAGTAGATGTCATGGTGTGGCGGTGGCGAAATTAAGCCCACGCCCGGCACCGAATAGCGCAGTTTGCCAATGTAGTCGGTGACCTTGGTGCCAGGCAGTTGCCCACCCTCACCCGGCTTGGCGCCTTGCGCCATCTTGATCTGGATCTGATCCGCACTGCCCAAGTACTCGGCGGTTACACCAAAGCGGCCGGACGCCACTTGCTTGATGCGTGAGCGCAAAGAGTCGCCATCCAGCAGTGGCATGTCCACTTCAACCACGTCATGGCCAATCACGCTCTTCAGGGAGTCACCTGCCTTGATCGGGATGCCTTTGAGTTCGTTGCGATAACGTGCTGGGTCTTCACCACCCTCGCCAGTGTTGCTCTTGCCGCCAATGCGGTTCATGGCCACGGCCAGCGTGGCATGGGCCTCAGTAGAAATGGAACCCAGCGACATGGCACCCGTGGCGAAACGCTTGACGATTTCTTTGGCAGACTCCACTTGGTCGATCGGAATCGCTTTAGCCGGGTCAATTTTGAACTCAAACAGGCCGCGCAGCGTCAGGTGGCGCTTGCTCTGGTCGTTGATGATCTGGGCGTATTCCTTGTAGGTGTTCCAGTTGTTGGCGCGGGTGCTGTGCTGCAGCTTGGCAATTGCGTCGGGGGTCCACATGTGTTCTTCACCCCGGGCGCGCCAGGCGTATTCACCACCGGCATCCAGGCGGTTAGCCAACACCGGGTCAGCACCAAACGCCGCCTTGTGCATGCGAATGGCTTCTTCGGCAATCTGGAACACACCAATGCCCTCGACACGACTGGGCGTGCCGGTGAAGTATTTCTCCACCGTGGCGCTGGACAGGCCAATGGCCTCAAACAACTGCGCACCGCAGTAACTCATGTAAGTGGACACGCCCATTTTGGACATGATCTTGCTTAATCCCTTGCCCACTGCCTTGACGTAGTTGTAAATGGCTTTGTCGGCGCTCAAATCACCCGGCAGGTCTTTGCAGATGCTGGCCAGGGTTTCCATGGCCAGGTAGGGGTGAACCGCCTCTGCGCCGTAACCGGCCAGCACCGCAAAGTGGTGCACCTCGCGCGCCGTGCCGGTTTCCACCACCAAACCGGCCGTGGTGCGCAAGCCCTCACGCACCAGGTGCTGGTGAATGGCAGACAGCGCCAGCAGCGCCGGAATCGCCACCTGGGTGGCGTTCATGGCACGGTCACTGATGATCAAAATATTGTGCCCGCCCTTAATGGCATCGACCGCTTCGGCGCACAAGGAGGCCAACTTGGCCTCCACGCCTTCGCTGCCCCAGGCCAGCGGATAGGAGATGTCAAGCGTGTAGCTGCGGAATTTGCCTTGGGTGTGTTTGGCAATGTCACGCAGTTTGGCCATGTCGGCAAAATCGAGCACCGGCTGCTGAACCTCCAGGCGCATCGGCGGGTTGACCTGATTGATGTCGAGCAAATTGGGCTTGGGGCCAATAAACGACACCAGACTCATCACAATGGCTTCGCGGATCGGGTCAATCGGCGGGTTGGTCACTTGGGCAAACAACTGCTTGAAGTAGTTGTAGAGCGGCTTGTTTTTGTCACTCAAGACGGCCAGTGGGCTGTCGTTGCCCATGGAACCCAAAGCTTCCTCGCCATTCACCGCCATCGGTGCAATCAAGAACTTCAGGTCTTCCTGCGTGAAGCCAAAGGCTTGCTGGCGGTCAAGCAAGTTGCCCTCAGACTCCGACGAGCTGGCGGGCTCGGCACCGCCGCGCACGTCATCAAGGCGAATGCGCAGATTCTCAATCCACTGCTTGTAAGGTTTGCTGTTGGCCAGGGTGGACTTGAGCTCTTCGTCATCCACCATGCGACCTTGTTCCAGGTCGATCATGAACATCTTGCCGGGCTGCAGACGCCACTTGCGCACGATCTTGTTCTCGGGGAAAGGCAGCACACCCGACTCGGAGGCCATGACCACCAGGTCGTCATCGGTGATGCAGTAACGCGACGGGCGCAGGCCATTGCGGTCCAGCGTGGCACCAATCTGGCGGCCATCAGTGAACACAATGCTGGCCGGGCCGTCCCACGGCTCGAGCATGGCGGCGTGGTATTCGTAGAACGCGCGGCGGCGCGGGTCCATCATGGTGTGTTGCTCCCATGGCTCGGGAATCATCATCATCACCGCCTGGCTAATGGGGTAGCCGGCCATGGTGAGCAACTCAAGGCAGTTGTCAAACGTGGCCGTATCAGACTGGTTGGCAAAGCTGATGGGGTAGAGCTTTTGCAGGTCAGCGCCCAATACTGGCGAGGACATCACGCCTTCGCGCGCCTTCATCCAGTTGTAATTGCCTTTGACGGTGTTGATTTCACCGTTGTGCGCCACATAGCGGTAAGGGTGGGCCAGCGGCCACTCGGGGAAGGTGTTGGTGGAGAAACGCTGGTGAACCAGGCCAAGTGCAGACACACACCGTGGGTCAGTCAGGTCCGAGAAATAGGTGCCCACCTGATCGGCCAGCAACAGCCCTTTGTAAATCACCGTGCGGCTGGACATGCTGGGCACGTAATACTCTTTGCTGTACTTGAGCTTGAGCGCCATGATGTGGCTGCTGGCGGTTTTGCGAATCACATACAGCTTGCGCTCCAGTGCATCCTGCACAATCACATCGCTGCCACGGCCAATAAAAATCTGCTTGAGGATGGGCTCTTTTTTGCGCACGTTGGGCGACATGGGCATGTCACGGTTGACCGGCACGTCACGCCAACCCAGCAAAACCTGACCTTCGGCCTTGACGGCACGCTCCAGCTCTTGCTCACACGCCAGACGAGAGGCGTGTTCTTTGGGCAAGAACACCATGCCCACACCGTATTCACCAGGCGGCGGCAATGACACGCCTTGGGCTGCCATCTCTTCGCGGTACAGGGCATCAGGCAGCTGAATCAAAATGCCGGCGCCGTCGCCCATCAGCTTGTCGGCACCGACTGCGCCCCGGTGGTCAAGGTTCTCAAGAATCTTGAGCGCATTTTTCACGATGTCGTGCGACTTTTGACCCTTGATGTGGGCCACAAAACCCACACCACAAGCGTCGTGCTCCTGGGTGGAAGAATACAAACCGTTGTCCTGGAGATGTGTGATCTCGGCTGCCGTCGTCATGGGCGCTCCTGTAAGTGTCAGATGGGTTAACTTTACCGCATTGCAACATCAATGCCAAAAAATTTAATTGGGGTCAGATTCCAATTAATTTAGTCAAAACGATTTTTATATTTAATTGGGGACATATCAATATATATAGCTGTAGATTCAACATTGATAAGCACTAGAAGCCTATTTGACCGGAATTTTCATGACTGAGGGTGGGCGACCCGCTGTCGTTTTGCTCACACGGCGTTCAGTTTTCTTTTGTAAATCCGCCACAAATTTTGACTCGCCCAAGGCCCAACCGTTCAAAGTTGCCTCGGTCAAGGCGGTTTGCTGCACCAGGCTAATGCCACTTTGCACCAATTCGGCGTATGCCGCTTCACGCGCAAACGGGGTGTTACCCAAGCTCCAATACAGGGCATGTGGTGTGATCAAGGGGTCAGAACGCACACCAAGGTAGTGCAAGTGGCTGGACCAAGGGAAGTCTTGGGGATGTGCTGCCAAACCCGCACGCACCGGATTGAGGTCAATGTAGGCCATACAAGCCAGCAAATAGCGGTCGCTCTGAATAAGCGTGGACTTGTAGCGCCCCTCCCAAAGTGTGCCGGTGCGATTTTGGGCAGCGTTGAAATGCCGCACATAACTTCGACCCACCGCCTGCATCATCTTGGGCAGCCCAGCGCTGGTTTGTGGTGTGGCCAACACATGAAAGTGGTTGCTCATGAGCACATAGGCATGCACCGCCACATCGAATTTTTTGGCGTTTTCAAGCAGCAAAGCAAGCATCAATTGGCGGTCTGCCACGGTGGCAAAAATCAGCTGCCTGTTGTTGCCCCGCTGAATCACATGGTGCGGGTAACCCGGCAAGGTCAAACGGGGCAGGCGCGCCACGGTTCGCGATTAATCTAAATCCAACGCCACTTATTTTGGGGCCTTGGTGATGCGGACCTTGCCCCCGGTGGTGACCAGAATCACCGCATCACCGGGCACCAGGGTTTGCTCACCCTTGGCCTGCACCAGGGCGCGACGCTCGCCACCCTTGAGTTGCACCAGCAGCTCAACCGCGTCTTCGCGGGTGGCCATGCGCTCAATGGCATTGCCCGCTGCGGCACCCGCCACACCCACCAGCAGGCCAATCACATTGCTCTCGGCGTTAGAGCCGCCGCGTGAGGCACCTGCCACCGCACCAGTGACACCACCCACCGCCGCACCAATGCCGCTTTGGCTGCCGTCCACCACCACGTTGCGCACACTGAGCACCACACCATCTTCGACCAGCGACATGCGCTGCGCATCTCCCCGTTGAATCACATCGGGGCTGCTGGTGGCGCAAGCGCCCAAGGTCAAAGCCAACAGCACCGAAACACCTGTAGATAAAAGTTGTCGCATCAATAACTCCTCAAGTTGAATACCAAAAATCGAACGCTGGTCTGAGATACCAAACCAGGCAAAAAATTCCCCAGCAACAATTTACTGCGCAGAAAACACCTCAGTCGCAACAGCCATGCTGGCCTCTGCGGCATTGTCAGGCAGACTTGTAAAGCGGG
>JBIJDQ010000150.1:0-5920 GCA_044344025.1 Rhodoferax sp. | reverse complement strand
GTTGCTATGGCGCTCCCCCCATCTGCGGTCATTACTAAAAAAATAGTATTGCCGGGTGGTCTGTCCGACCAGGAGTTGGAGATGCAGGTGGAGTCCGAAGCCAATCAGTACATCCCGTTTCCTTTGGATGAGGTCAGTCTTGACTTTTGTATCGTTGGGCCAAGCGCCAATGCAACGGGTGACGTTGAAGTCCTGATTGCGGCTTCACGGCGCGAGAAGGTTCAGGACATCCAAGGGCTGGCAGAGGCAGCTGGCCTGAAGCCAGTCATCGTGGATGTTGAATCCTACGCCTCCCGCTTGGCTACTGGACGGCTCATTAGTCAGATGCCGAACAAGGGTCTTGACAGCATCGTTGCGCTGTTTGAAGTAGGTGCTTTGACTACCAGCATGCAAGTGATTCGCAATGACGAAGTACTCTATGACCGTGACCAGGCATTTGGTGGCGCACAACTGACCCAAATGATTGTTCGCCAATACGGCTTTTCACTCGAAGAGGCAGAGACCAAAAAGCGCAGTGGCGAATTGCCGGATGACTATGCAAGTGCCGTGCTGAAGCCTTTTGTAGAAAGCCTGGTGCAGGAAATTGGCCGGGCATTACAGTTCTTTTTTACCAGTACCACCCACAACAAAGTCGACAAGGTTTTGTTGGCAGGTGGCTCTGCGTCACTGCCAGGGCTGACTGAGGCGGTGGCGATGCAAACGACTTTTGCCTGTGCTGTTGCCAACCCGTTTGAAGGCATGGAGATCGGTAGCGGGGTTCGGTTGAGCAAAATATCCCGCGAAGCGCCCTCCTACTTGACTTCGTGCGGACTGGCCTTGCGGAGGTTTTTGCAGTGATTCTGATCAATTTACTGCCACACCGGGAAATTGCCCGTAAGCGGCGCAAAGACCTCTTCAATGTGAGCTTGGGTCTGTCCGCCTTGACTGGTGGATTGATCGCTGGCTTGGTGTTTTTATGGTTTCAGGCGCAGATCTCGGCTCAGCAGACCAAAAACCAGGTTCTGCAAACTGAAATTAAGAAGTTCGATGTCCAGATCAAGGACATTGCAGGCTTGGAAGCAGAAATTGCCGCCTTGCGGGCGCGCCAGCAGGCGGTGGAAGACTTGCAAGCAGACCGCAATTTGCCGGTGCACCTGCTGACTGAGCTTGTCAAGCAGTTGCCTGAGGGGGTTTATGTCAATAGTATGCGACAGGACGGGCAAAATGTCTCGTTGCAAGGTGTGGCTCAATCTAATGAACGGGTTTCTGAATTGCTACGTAACTTGGGAAACAATTCCCCTTGGTTTTCACGGCCAGAGTTGGTCGAAATTGTGGCCGGAAGCGTCACCCTGGCACCCCGTGACGTGCGCCGTGTGGCCAATTTCACTGTGCGAGTTAAATTGGTGCGTGCCACTGAGGCTGAAAAAGCCAAGTCCGTAGAGTTATTGAAGGCCAAGGCCCTGGCACCGGCATCTACGCCTGTGGCAAAGTAGGGGAACACCGGATGGCAATACCAAAAATTAGTTTTGACATAAAAGCGCGGCTGGAAGATGTGTCTGGCCAGTTTCGTAACCTCGACAGCAAAGACCCCTCCGGCTGGCCTGCTTTGCCGAGGTACACGACATTTGTGTTTTTGGCTGCGGTCTGTCTGGTGATTTTGTGGCTTGTGTGGATTAGCGACACTGAGGCAGAGTTAACCACTGCACAAAACAGCGAGTTGACCTTACGGGATGAATACAAGCTCAAGCTTGGCAAAGCGGTGAACCTTGAAGCGCTGAAAAAGCAACGCGAACAAGTGCAACAGTACGTTACCCAGCTTGAGAAACAACTGCCAAGTAAGGCAGAAATGGATGCCCTGTTGTCCGACGTTAACCAGGCTGGTTTGGGGCGAAGTCTGCAGTTCGACCTGTTTCGACCTGGGCAGGTCTTGGTGAAGGACTATTACGCTGAGCTCCCAATCGCATTGCGGGTCACAGGCCGTTACCATGACATTGGTAATTTTGCAGCCGATGTGGCCAACCTGTCGCGTATCGTCACCTTGAACAATCTGACCCTTGTGCCTGCCAAAGAGGGCGTGTTGATTATGGACGCAACCGCCAAGACCTTCCGTTACCTTGATGCAGACGAGATCAGTGCTCAGCGTGCCACCGCGAGCAAAGGGGCCAAGAAATGATTCAACGGCTAACGGCAGTTATTGTGTTGGGCTGTACGGTCATCGTGTCGGCATGCACTAGTGCATCTGAAGATGAATTGCGTCAATGGATGGCAGAGCAAAATGCACGTATTCAACCCAAGATCACACCTATTGCAGAGCCCAAGCAGTTTAAGCCAGAGTCTTATGCCATGGTGACTGAGGTTGAGCCGTTCAGCAACCAAAAGTTGACACAGGCCCTGAAAAAAGACTCGCCCCAGACAACATCCAACGCCGCGCTGATTGCGCCTGAGCTTGCCCGACGTAAAGAGGCGCTGGAAGAATATCCGCTGGATACCATGATGCTCGTGGGTGGCCTAGTTCGTGATGGCAAACCGGTTGCGCTGGTCAATGTCGGCAAATTACTGTACCAGGTTCGCACCGGTGACCACCTGGGGCAAAACTATGGGCGTGTTTTGAAGATATCCGAAACAGAAATCACTTTGCGTGAGATTGTGCAAGATGCCGCAGGCGAATGGATTGAGCGTACAGCCAGCCTACAGTTGCAAGAGAGGTCTAAATGAAAAATTACCAAGATCAGTCGGCTTGGTTGTCGTGGAAGCGCCTGGGCTTGACCTTGTGCATGTTCATTGCAATGGGCACTGCCCAGGCTCAAGTCGCAATTGAAGCCGTGTCAGGCTCAGTCCAGGGTGGGGTAGAGGTGGTGCGAATCGACCTTAGCCAGGCCTTGACGGCGGTACCCACAGGTTTTTCAATTCAATCGCCGGCCAGAATCGCGCTTGATTTTCCTGATGTGGTCAGTGGCATGGGGCGCTCCAATGTGGAAGTAAATCAGGGCAACATCAAGTCAATCAGCGTGGTGCAGGCAGGCAACCGCACGCGAGTGGTGCTTAACCTCAAGCAGTCCACCGCTTACAAAACCCAATTGCAGGGTAAGTCACTTTTGGTTGTTTTGGAGTCGGCTACTGGTGGATTGCCCTTGGCAGTTGCACCCGTTTTCGCCCCGGCAGAGGCACGCGACACCATGCCGCTACGCGACCTGGATTTTCGCCGTGGTGAAGATGGCTCAGGCCGTGTGATTGTGGCGCTGCCCAACAACCAGGTGGGTGTAGACATTCGCCAACAAGGTCAGACCTTGGTGGTTGAGTTCATGAAAACCACTCTGCCAGAGGGGTTGCGGCGTCGGCTGGATGTGGCTGATTTCGGCACCCCCATCAAAACCGTCAGCACTTTTCAATCAGGTGACAGGGTGCGCATGGTCATTGAGCCGCAAGGCCAGTGGGTGCACAGCGCTTACCAGAGTGACGAGCAATTCGTGGTGGAAGTCAAATCCGTCAAGGTAGATGCGTCCAAACTCACGCAGGGGCCAGGCTACAGTGGTCAAAAGTTGTCGTTGAATTTTCAAAATATTGAGGTCCGGTCACTGTTACAGGTGATTGCAGATTTCACCAACTTCAACGTCATTACCTCTGATTCTGTCAGCGGGTCGGTCACTCTGCGTTTGCAAGACGTCCCGTGGGATCAGGCCCTGGACATCATTTTGCAGTCCAAGGGCTTGGGCATGCGCAAAACCGGCAACGTCCTTTGGATTGCGCCCAAGGATGAAATCAACACCAAAGAAAAGCTTGACCTGGAGGCGGCGGCAGCCCTGCAAGGTCTGGAACCCGTGCGAACCCAGTCGTTCCAGATGAATTACACCAAAGCCACCGAGGTGGCGGCGCAGCTGACGGCATCTACGGGCGGTAGCACAGCGGGAGGCGCGCGCCTTTTGAGTCCGCGTGGCAGCGTCATCTCAGAAGGCCGTACCAACCAATTGTTTGTCACAGACATTCCTAGCAAGCTGGAACAAGTGCAACAGCTGATTGCCAAGCTGGATATTCCGGCGCGTCAGGTGCTGATTGAGGCCCGGATTGTTGAAGCGTCAGACACATTTGGCAAGTCTTTGGGGGTGAAACTAGGTGGCGCAGACTTGCGGGCGCAGCAGGGGGGCGATGGCGGTTACTCGGTTGGCGGAGGTAACCGGGTGGCTTTTGGAAACACTTACTCAGACGTGGTGGCCAGCAGCGGGGCGGGTGGTGCGGTAAGCTTGTCAAACAACTTTGTGAACCTGCCTGCGGTTGGGCAGGGCGGCTACACGCCTGCGACCTTTGCGCTGTCAATCTTCAGTTCAGCCGCCAACCGTTTCCTTAACCTGGAGTTGTCAGCCTTGGAGGCTGACGGCAAAGGCAAGGTGGTGTCAAGCCCCCGTGTGGTTACTGCAGACCAGATCAAGGCCTTGATTGAGCAGGGAACAGAATTGCCCTACCAAGTGGCATCAAGCAGTGGCGCAACCGCTATTGCGTTCAGAAAAGCCAACCTGAAGCTTGAGGTTACACCACAGATCACCCCTGAGGGCAACATCATTTTGGCGCTTGATGTCAACAAAGACACGGTTGGCCAGTCCACAGCCGCAGGTTTTGCCATCAACACCAAACACATTCAAACCCAGGTGTTGGTGGAAAACGGTGGCACCGTGGTCATCGGCGGCATCTTTGAGATGACCGAAAGCGAAAACGAAACCAAAGTACCAGTACTGGGTGACTTGCCGGGTATCGGCAATTTGTTCAAGAGCCGCTCAAGGCTGTCCAACAAGCAGGAAATGCTGGTGTTCATTACGCCGAAGGTGTTAGCTGACAAGGCTTCGCGGTAGAGTTAAAAATCAAGTGTTTGTTTAGGGATTGTGAGTATGAATTTCATAAAGAATGTGGCGGCGTTGGGTTTGGCTTTGACCTTGACGGCTTGTGGTGGTGGCGGTGGGAATCCGGGGACGGCGTCTGGTGCCCCTGCACCGGCTGTGCCTGCGTCTGGGGCTGCTTCTTCTGTGCCGGTAGTGACTGTACCTACCATGGCTCTAACTGTTGTAGATGGCTCCAGCTCAGAGGTTACAAACCATGTGTTGTCACAGACGGAGGCTCAGTTTCTCAAAATTGTTGTGAAAGATGGTCTTGGTGCGGCTGTTCCATATACGCGCGTGACGGTAACGATTGATTCTGCTTCAGCCGTTCTTGTCCCTGCAAGTGGAACTCAGCTGACCGATACTTTCGGCGTTGTGTTGATGCGAATTGCTCCGGCCAATGTGAACTCCTCTGGTACGGTTCGGGTTAGTGCAGCTGCGACTGTGGGTACGTATGTGATTCCCGCTGTAGCTTATGATTTTCAACTTTCTCCTGGCACGGTCAGTCTGTCAACTGTGTCTGTGACACCTGCGTCTGTCCAAAAAGGTCAGTCGGTCGGCGTAAGTGTGAATGTCACCATAAATGGTGCAGCGGCCACCTCGAATTCTGTGGGTGTGACTTTCAGCACCGCGTGTGGCACTGTGTCACCAACTTCTGCGTTGGTAAACGCTGCTGGCAAGGCATCTGCCGTCATTCAAACTACAAGCGTCGGAAACTGCGCTGTGGATGCGTCAGTCGGAGGCCTCACCACGCCGCCTGCCGCTTACACCGTAACTGCGGCGCCAACAACCGGGCTCCAGTTTGTAAGCGCCGCACCCAGTTTGATTTATCAAGCCGGATCAGCAGGTGTTAACACCTCTATCGTGACGTTCAAGGTCATTGATTCGGTAGCGCAGGGAGTGGACGGCATTGACGTGACTGCCAGTTTGACGAACACCGATGGTGGTATCAATTTCTGTGGATCTCCCTCATCCGGTCGGTCAGGCCCCGATGGAACAGTGACATTTTCCATTTGTGCTGGCACGTTGCCAGCGACGGTCCAAGTTCGTGCCGCATTGACATCCACTCCGTCGGT
>JBIJDQ010000149.1:0-5928 GCA_044344025.1 Rhodoferax sp. | reverse complement strand
CTGCACCCGGCGTACCATGGTTTGCATATAGTCACACGCCTGCTCCCGCGGGCAACCTTCCCAAAAGGGGTAGCAATTGGTCAGCAGCACATCGCACGCGGCAGTGATGCGTGGATGCTTCTCAAACAGGTAGTAGGCATCCACATAGCTAACCTGCACCCCAGGCAACGCTCGCTTAACCCGTTCTATAAATGAGAGCAACTCATCTTCACTCAGGTCTTCACGCAGCATCACCTCATTGCCGACGGCCACAATGTCTGCGTGACCTGCACGGGCCACCGCAATCACGCCCTCAATCTCGCGCTCATTGATTTTGGAATCGGTGCCTAACCAGGCACCGACCAAGGTTTTCAGGCCAAACTCATGGGCAATGCCCGGGATGAGTTCGTTGCCATCAGTGCAAGAGAAACTGCGCACCCAACGCGCGTGGGGCGACATGATTTGCAGACGTGCCCGGATTTGCTCTGCAGTCACTTGAGAGCCCGGCGCCTGACCATCCAGGTAGGGGCTAAAGCACAGACCGTGCACACCGCCCGCCAAGGTTTGGGCAAAGTCCAGGTCCAGAGTCAGCTGATCAGCAGCACTCAGGGTTGGTTCTGGCACAGCAGTTGGTGCCGATCCTGGTACAAAACCAGCCGCAGCTTCTTTACTTGCGGTCGCAGGCGACCAGCCGACTTTTGAAGAAATGGTTTGTGACATCGCAATATGCTCGCTAAGTAAATTTGAAGTTAAACTTTTTTGGCTTTTGGTTTTTTCTGAAAGGGTAGTTTGCCCTGGCCGATGGGCTTCACAGTGCCATACCCGCCAACCTTGTCATACACGCGAACATAGTCCACCACCATTTCGGCGGGAAAATGTGTTTCGGTGTTCGGGTGCCCAGGAAAGTTTCCACCCACAGCCACATTCATGATGAGGTAGAAAGGTTGGTCAAACGGTGCCGGCCAAGGGTTCACGTCAGCTTGACTTTTTGCGACTACACCAGCCCCATCCGTTGTTTTTTTGCTGCATGACCACCAGAAGTTCTGCGTTGCCCACAGCACGCCATCGAGGAACCAGCGAATCTCACCAGGCTCCCATTCGACCGTATAGACATGCCAGTCAGCCACGGTGCTTCCGTTGGGAATGTCATACACATGAGTGACGAGTTCCCGCTCGGGGAAGGTGGAGCCAAAGTGGATGGTGCCAAGCGTCTGATGCGGCTTTTCACCGACGATTTCCATCACATCAATTTCGCCCGAAGCAGCCCAACCACCGTACTTGTCATCCAACGGCAATAGCCAAAGCGCCGGCCACATCCCCTTGCCCCAAGGCACCTTGGCACGGAACTCAAACTTGCCATACAGCTTTGAAAACAAGGGCGTGCCGTCGCGCTTTTTTGTCTTGAGTCGGGCTGAGGTGTAGCCACAACCATGCAGCGACTCTTTGACGGCACGAATGGTCAGCAGGCTGTCTTTGACTGACACATTCTCTGGTTCGCGGGTGTAGTACTGGAGCTCTTCGTTGCCCCAACCGTCGATCCAGGTGTGGGACTTGTAATCGAAAAAGCCGTTTCCGATGTCGAAGTCCCATTTGGTGGTGTCGACATGATCACCTTCAAATTCATCGCTCCAGACCAGTTTCCACCTGGTTTTTGGACTGGCTTTGGGGGTTGTTTGTAGTTTGTTCATCATTACCTTTCTGGTTAACTTACCAAGTTTCCATCAGCGCCAAACGTCAATGCCCAAGTCGGATCAGGCACCAGCCCAACCATTTGTCCGGTCTCACAGGCAAGGTTTTCAGTCCCTACTTTGGCATTAAGAAGTTCGGTCACCCCTTCAACTCGCAAATGCAAAATTGACGAGTCGCCCAGGTGCTCGGCGAGCACCACGTTGGCTGCAATCCCTTGGCCTTGAGCGGCAATGCGCAGGTGCTCTGGGCGCAACCCAATTCGCTGCACGCTGGCAGGCGCTTGCCCAGCCAACAGATTCCATAACGCCGTATGTGCGCTGGTTGACCCGGTAGCAGCGGGACGGTCAACCAGATTGATCTTGGGTGCGCCCAGAAACGTGGCTACAAACTCATTGCAGGGCTTGTTGTACAACTCCAATGGCGCACCCAACTGCTCCACAGTGCCTTTGTTGAACACGGCAATCCGGTCACCCATGGTCATGGCTTCGACCTGGTCATGGGTCACGTAAATCATGGTGGTGCCCAATTCTTTGTGCAAGCGTGACAGTTCTATGCGCATATTGACGCGTAACGCAGCATCCAAATTTGACAAGGGTTCGTCAAACAAAAAAACTTTTGGTTTGCGCACGATGGATCGACCGATTGCCACACGCTGGCGCTGCCCGCCCGAGAGCTCTTTAGGAAAGCGCTCCAATAGTTCGGTAATACGCAAAATTTCTGCGGCGTGGCGCACCTGATCATCACGCTTGTCTTTGGAAATGCCTGCCATCTTTAGGGCAAAGCCCATGTTCTCGGCCACAGTCATGTGAGGGTACAACGCGTAGCTTTGAAATACCATGGCTGCGCCCCGATCAGACGGCCTAAGGTCATTGGCTCGAACACCATCAATCAGGATGTCACCCCCGGTGACACTCTCCAAACCCGCAATCATCCGCAAGGTGGTTGATTTGCCGCAGCCTGATGGGCCAACAAAGACCAGGAACTCACCATCTTTCACCTCAAGATCAACACCCTTGATCACCTGCACATCCCCATAACTTTTGCGGATACCCCGCATTGATACCTGCCCCATGTTTATGCTCCTATTGCGACCGTATTCCACTGCGAGTGGATGGCCTTGGGTTGTGCCTTGTCTGATTCTTGACAAGCAGCAGTTTGGTGGTGAAGAAAGTTTTTGTACCAATGTGCGCTGTCTTTAAGCGTTCGTTTTTGGGTGGCGTAGTCCACATGCACAATCCCAAAACGCTTCTCGAAGCCGGATGCCCACTCAAAGTTGTCAAGCAGGCTCCAAACCATGTAGCCCTCCATGCGAACCCCTTGGCGAATAGCATCTGCCAATGCGGCAATATGGCGCGCAATATAGTCAGTCCGCATGGGGTCATGCACTGCCTCGTCACTGACATGGTCCTTGAAAGCGCCGCCATTTTCTGTCACGTAAATCGGCGGCAGGACATAGTCCGCCTGTAAGCGTAAAAGTAGTTCTGTGAGCCCTTCAGGGTAAACCTCCCAGCCCATCTCCGTGACCTCTCTGCCACTTTGATGCACATCCCATACGCCCGCAGCGCTCACGACTGAGCGAGAGTAGTAATTGATTCCCAAGAAATCCGAAGGTGTCGAAATGATCTCCATGTCGCCCGCTTGCACCAGGGGTGCGTCACCTCCAAGATGTGTCAACACATCGTCTGGGTACTGACCTTTGAACAAAGGGTCCATGTACCAGCGCAACAAAAGCCCATCTTCAAGCACGGTCTTGGCCATGTCTTCAGGCGAGTCTGTTGCGGGGTGCATGGGCGACAGATTAAGCACCATACCCAACTTCGATTTGCAGCCATCCTGGCGCAAAGCGTTCAGCGCCATGCCATGGCTGAGCAACAAATGGTGTGAAACCTGCATAGCGATGGCTCTGTCTTTGAGGCCCGGGGCGAAGACACCTCGTTTGTGTCCAAGAATGGACATGACCCAAGGTTCGTTATGGGTGGTAATGGCCTTCACACGGTCACCCAGTCGGGCATTCACGCCCAATGCGTACTCCACAAAACGGTGTGCCGTGTCACGGTTCGCCCACCCACCAGTAGCCTCTAGTTCAGAGGGCAAATCCCAGTGATTCAACGTCAGATAGGGCTGAATACCACGGACCAACAGCCCATCGACGATCCCTTCATAAAAATCCAGCCCTTTTTCGTTCCAGATGCCACAGCCACCAGGTCGAACCCGAGGCCAGGAGACCGAGAACCGGTAAGCGTTGACACCCAGGTCAGCCACAATGTCCAAATCCTGAGACCACCGGTTGTAGTGGTCACAAGCCACATTGCCGTTGCTACCGTCGGCAATGGCACCCGGCACTTGACAAAACTCGTCCCAGATGGACGAGCCCTTGCCATCGTCAAGGGCTGCGCCCTCGATTTGAAACGCACTGGTAGCGACACCCCAAACAAAGCCTGGAGGAAAACTTCGTGCCAGATCAGCTGGTGAGCGGCCCATCACTTGACCGCCCCGGTGGTCAAGCCAGAAATCAGTTGTTTGGATGAGATCACAAACAAAATCACCAGCGGCAAGGTGGCAATCGCAGAACCGGTCATCAAGGCGCCCCACTCGGTATCGACCGGGCTTTGCAAACTGCGCAAGGCCAGCGGCAAGGTGTACATGTCAGGAGAACGCATCACAACCAAGGGGCCGATAAAGTTGTTCCACGACGCAATAAAGGTGATCAAACCCAGGGTACCTAAGGCTGGCTTAAGCAGCGGCAACACGATGCGCCAAAAAATTCCCAATTCGCTACAACCGTCCATGCGCGCCGCTTCGATCAGGTCTTTGGGTATGGACGATGACACAAACTGGCGCATCAAAAATATACCAAATGCACTGGCCGCACCGGGAATGTAAAGCGCTCTAGGTTGATCAATCCAACCCAACACATCCATGATCATGAAGGTCGGAATCATGTTCATGAACGAAGGCAACAACATGGTGCCCATCACTAACCCAAACAGCGCATTTTTGTACTTGAAGTCAAACAACGCAAAGGCGTAACCACCCATCGAACAAAACAGCAGCGTCAGCACAGTTGAGGCAATGGCCACATACAAGCTCCAGCCCAAATTGCGCCAAAACGGCATTCGCTCAGTCAATATTTTGAGGTTGTTGAAAAAGTCGTCACCAAAAAACATGGGCGGTGGCAAGCTAAAAATTTCTGTTCGAGAATGTGTGGCAAACACAAACATAAAGTAGAAGGGTGCAAGCATGATCAAGGCACCAATACCTACCACCACGTAAGCAGCCCAAGGGGCTATTTGTTCAGATGTGATTTTCATGAGTCAGGTCTTAGTGGCTTAAACGGAAGAATCACGAGGGCGGAAGGCCCGGTTGGTTGCATACGTCAAGACAGCAACCACAATGAATAACAACCAAGACATGGCACTCGCTGCGCCAAAGTCGTTGAAGTCGAATGCCATTCGGTAGAGGTAAATGGCGGTGGTCATGCCGGATTGGTCTGAACCACCCCTTCCACCGGTCAAGATAAAGGGTTCTTCGAACAACTGCAGGCCACCAATCACACTCAGCGTGACGCCAAAGAAAATCATCGGCTTCAGGCTGGGCAGGGTGATGTACCAAAACTGTTGAAGGCGCCCAGCACCGTCCATGGTGGCTGCCTCATAAATGTCTTTGGGAATGGTTTGCAACGCCGCCAGGTACAGCACCACGTTAAAACCCACATAGCGCCAAAACACAATTATGGAAATGGCTGGCTTGATGTGGTCCGGGTCGTTCAGCCAGTCGATTGCGTCGGCTTGCACGATCCAGCCAAAACCAGGAATCTCATGCAGTGTGCGTAAACCCAGATTGATCAGTCCGAAGTCCGTTGAAAACAAGGAACTGAACAAAATCGCGATGGCCACGGTCGACGTGATGTAGGGCATGAAGTACGCGCCCACCACGCCGTTTCGGAGCTTCTTGAACGACGAGTGAATAAAGTAGGCCAGAGGAATAGCAACCAGATGCTGTGGCAGGCCAGACACCACAGCCAGCCAACCCGTGTTTTTCAGTGATTTCCAGAACCACTCGTCCTGCAAGGCAAACGCATAGTTGTCAAAACCCACAAAACGCATGGCAGACAGACCACTGGTGGGTTCCCAGGACTGAAACGCCAGGTACAAGGAAAAGCCCAACGGAAACACGCCAAACACCAGAAACAACAACAAAAACGGGCTGATGAACACATAGGGCGCCCATTTTGGCGACAACCGGAAAGCTCTAGGCAAA
>JBIJDQ010000147.1:0-5933 GCA_044344025.1 Rhodoferax sp. | reverse complement strand
CACCAATGCCTTGCGGGTCTGGATTAAGGCAGCCCCCTCCATTGCCTGCAGACGCGCACTTTCGGCATGGGCAACTTCATCCATGACCAGTAGTGCATGGCGCAGGACCAAGCGCAGGTGAGTTTGCATCGCCGGCCAGATTGCACCTTCTAGTGCCAGTATATTCGGCTCGACAGGTTCGACCAGCACTTTGCTCTGTGCGCACAGGAAAGTATTACGGGTCAGTGGAAATGCCCCCGTGTGCTCATCCACCGCAAACGCTTCATGCCCCATCCAAAGAGCCGTGCCTTCACGCACTCGCACCCATACGATGGCCTCGCCTGGAGACAGTATTTCCTGGGGCTGCGCCTCTATCGGGGTCCCCGATAGCAGTGCCCGGTACTGCTTGGGAGGCATGGGCTTGGCCATACCAAGCATGCTCGCAGACACCCAAGCGCTCACCAACCCCAGCAACTGTGCAGCCAGATCGGGTTGCAGGAACGCCCGCGCGATCGCATCACAGGTCACTCTTGAAACCATGGCGCCGGGAAGCCGCACGGCGATTGCCCCCCAACCTTGTGGCAGATGCGAAAAATCCAGGCCTAACGCCAATTGCCCCTTGGCCACGCGGTACACATGATGGCGCGCACCCGTCGGAGCACCCTGCGCATCGTGCCCCTGTAAAAAAATATCCAGGGCGCCGGATTGGACAACCCTTACCGTGCTCGGATCGTCCATCCAGAATAGCTTGTCCGCCGGCACCGCCGGGCTCATGGATTCGATCAGTTCGTGCAGTGTCGACATGGTTTAATGCTGCGCAATCAATCGGCTGTAAAACCCGCCGTCGATCTGCATCAGACTGTCGTGGGTGCCCCGTTCAACAATGTGGCCATAGGAGAGGACCACTATCTCATCGGCGTCGCGGATGGTGGACAAACGGTGCGCAATGATCAGGCATGCGCAACCGCGACGCCGCAGATTCTCGTCAATCTGCTGTTCTGTGGCAGGATCAAGCGCACTGGTGCCCTCATCCATGACGAGGATGCGCGGATTGGTGGCCAAGGCACGGGCAATTTCAAGCCTTTGCCGTTGCCCCCCGCTCATATTGACCCCTCCCTCTTCGAGTTTGCTGTCATAGCCCCGGGGACGCGACATGATCACGTCGTGGATGCAGGCATCCTTGGCAGCTTGGATGATGTCCTGATCCGAAACGCTTTTGTCCCACATGCTGAGGTTGTCGCGGATACTGCCTTCGAACAGCACGATATCCTGATCGACCAGCGCAACGGAATTAAAGAACTCGTAGCGTGAGAATGCCTCGCGCGGCTTATCGTCAAATTTGATGCTGCCCGCCCAAGGCTCGTACAGGCCCATCACAAGCCGCGAGATCGTCGATTTGCCGCAACCGGAAGGCCCGACGATTGCGGTACGTTCGCCCGGATTGAGCACCAGGTTAAAGTTTTCAATCAACGCTGAACCTGCGGGGTTATAGCCGAACGATATATTGGTCAGCTCGACCTTGCCTGCCAATTTGGCCGCGACTCGCCCGCCCTGCTCCTGCGGCACCGGGGCGCGATTGAGCCAAGGATCCTCCCGATATTGCATCACGTCATCCAGACGGTTCATGTCGCCCTGGACCTCCAGCATCTTCTTGCCCAGACCAACCAGGCTTTGCACCGGCCCGGTGAAACTTGCCGCCAGGCTCTGGAAAGCCACCAGCATGCCGATCGACAAATGCCCGTCAATGACGCGCAAGCCCCCGACCCCCAGGATCAGCGTGCTGTTGAGGATGGTCAAAAGTCCCGGCACAGCCCCGATGACCAACCCCACCCTCGCCATTGCCTGTTCGGAATTGACGTACTTGGCCTGGTAGCCGGCCCATTTGGAGAAAAACCCCGATTCCCCCCCACTTGATTTGACGGTTTCCATCACCTGCAGCCCGCTCACTGTGGCGGCATAAACCTTGCCGCCATCGATGGCGAGCCGCTGGCTGGCCTCTTTCGTTCTCTGCGCGACATGGCGCATCACAAAAACGTTGACGCCCACCACCGCGACGCTGATCAAGGTCAGCCAGACGTCGTAGAAAAACATCAGCGCCGCAAAAAAAACAGCCTGGATCACCGCCAGGAACGCGTGGGCAAGGTCACCCGATAGCATTCCGGCGACTTTGTCGTTGATCCCCACCCGCATGCTGACTTCACCTGGCGAACGCTGGGTGTAGAACTCAACAGGAAGGCGCAGAACATGCCAGAAGAATTTGCTCGCGGAGGCGAGCGCAATCTGGGTGCGCACCCGCAGCAGGTAATAGCTTTCCAGCCAGGTGAGCGCCACGCGCAACAAGGCCGTCAGCGCCATACCCACTAGCAGCGGCTTGAGCCAACTCTCCATCCCGGATACCAGCACCTTGTCGATAAAAACGCTGGTGAATACCGGAACAACCAAACCCGGTAACACCAAGGCCACACCGACCAGCACCAGGTAAGCAATAGCGTCGTTCAGACCAATGAAGCGGCGCTTGAGCGCGGCCAGAACGCTTTGCGGCTGCCCCCCTTTTTGAAATTCCGCCCCCACCTCGAAAGTAAGAACCACCCCGGTAAATGACTGGTCGAACTCATCGTCGGATACCACCCGCGGCCCTGCCGCCGGGTCATTGAGGTAGACCTTGCCGTTGAGGAATCCCTCTACCACCAAAAAGTGATTGAAATTCCAGAACACAACCATCGGCAAGCTCATGCTGCGCAGCTTGTCGGGCTCCTTGTTAAAACCCCGGGCGATAAGTCCGAAGCTGCGCGCCGCTTTGAGAAGGTTGCTGGCCTTGCTGCCGTCTCGGGACACACCGCATTTGACCCGTAGTTCCTCCAGAGGCACCCACCTGCCGTGATATCCAAGGACCATGGCCAATGATGCGGCACCACATTCCACGGCCTCCATCTGCATGATGGTCGGGGTCTTGTGGCGCTTGGTATTGCCCAGGGGACCGGGAATTACGGGCAGTTCAGGCATTATTGGTTTTCATATGGGGAGGGGATGCGCTTGGTCTTGATTGAGCTCAGTCAAGTCCCAGGGTCTTCTTGAATACAGGAATCACAAGGCTCAGCGGGCGCTGGCTGGCGATGGTGATCTCGGCACTGCAAATGGTGCCGCTTGCAAGCTTGATGGCGGGGCCTTTTGCGGAAGACCATTGATATCCGCTGAACGACTCTGCCCTGATGAGCGTCGCACGAATCTCCGTAGGCGGGGATTCACCAGACAACTCCTTGACCAAGCTCTCATTCTGGAGCAGCAGCATCATGCTGCCGGGGGTGGCCGGGTAATCAGAGACCTTGCCGATGATGGCTCGCACAAACCCGTGTTCTTCGCGCTTGACCGTGCTGGGGACAATTTGCGCTTCCATGCCTGGCAATACCCTCCGGCCCTCGCCCACAGGCACGTAGATAACAGCCTCCAGGTTGGCATTGCTGTCCTCGGCACGCTCGACGGTGATCACCGGCGCGCCCTGGCCAACCAGCATGCCGTTACCCGCCTTGATTTCGGTCACCTTGCCGCTATACGGACTGACCACGATGGCGGCCTGCTTTTTCGCCTCAAGCAAACTGTCGAGCTGGCGCCTTGCCTCGTTTAACTGCGTCTGGATATTGACAAGCTCGCCGCGCCCCTGCTTGTCACGTTCCAGGCGCGTCAGTTGGAGTTGCTCGATCTGGTTCTGCAGGCTCTCGGCCTCAAGATTGGCGCCCACCTCCTCTTGCCTCGCGGTGGCCGTTTCCTGGCGCAGCGCCAAAACGGACTGGTTGGTTACCAAGCCCTGCTTGTAGAGCTCCTCCTGCACCGCCGTGCGCTCCAGGCTGAGGTGCATGCGCTCCTTGGCGTACTTCGCACGCTCTCGCGCGGCAGCAATCTGGCTCTCCAGCACCTGCTTCTGCTGCCCGATGGTTTGTTGTGTCAACGCGCCGCCCTGCGCAACAAACGAGCTCACCACCTTTTGCTGGGCCTCAAGTTCACGTACTCGGGACTCGGTCGTTTGAATGCGGTCCACCAGCTCCGGTTGGGCGATCCTTGCTATCTCACGCCCAATTTCAATGGTATCGCCCACTTTGACCATGAAGTCGGTGATTCGCCCAGCCGATCCGCTGCTGACATCAGCAAGGCCGGTGGAGTTAATGAGAAGACATTTCTTGGCAAGGATCTTGTCAGGCAGCGAACCAAACCAGCCCCATGCCGCGGCACCTGCAATCATCACCACCAAGGGCGCCAGCGCAAGCCATGCCTTTGGCGTGATCACTCGCATCAACGTGTCGAGCTGCTCGGGCGAGGACAGTCGATCCAGAGCCACCTTGCGAAACAGTTTTGACTGAAGATCAGGGGCGCTCATCTTGCGTACTCCAGATTATGAAGGGTCGTGCCCGCTGGTAATGCGCACCCGCTTGGGATACCCCCCCCTTCGTGATCATGTGTATCCGCCATGGCATCTTTGGTCTTACGGGGCCAAACTGACCGAGGGGTTGAACAGTTCACCAACACGGGCGCTGTAGGAATCACCCTCGCGAGATAGCAACGTATTGGTATCAAACCGGAACTGCGCGATGGCACTGGCGTAGGCCTGGCGTGCCTGCACCGCTGAGAGCAGTGCGTTGTTGTAGCGATCCTCGACGTTCAAAACGTCGAGCAGCGTGGACAGACCCAAACGCCGCTTGGTGCGTTCGTTGCTTAATCCGACGGCATAGGTTTTGACCGCAGCGTCGGCTTCTTTCAATTGATCAACAGCGCGTAACATCGCGGAGGCGGAGGTTTCAATGCCGCTGGCGATCGCGTGGCCCAACTCATGGATGCGGACACGCAGCGCTTGAGCCTGTGCCGCCTGCTGGCGCACCTGGCCGCGGGCAGCATTGTTTCCAAGCGGCATCTGAAAGATAAGGGTGCCACCGTACCCTGGCCCATAATTCTGACCAAATGCCCGTCCAATTGCCGCTGGCGAAGCACCTTCGGCCAAACCAGTTTGCGTAACCCCAAGCACCAGATCCAGCTGCGGACTTTCATTCTTTCGCGCGGCATCAAGAAGGATTTGCGCGGCTTGCTGGCGCTGGCGCAGCGTCGATAGGTCGCTACGCGTTTCAAGCGCGCGCGCAATCAGCGCCTCCCTGTGGGCCGAAGAATCAATTGTTTCACCGCCATATTCTGGAAACCCGTCCGCCAATTCCCCGATTGCCATCGTGGCCTGCGCACTGAGCCCGATTGAGCGGCCAAGGTTGCGGCGTGACTCCAGAAGTCCTTGCTCGGCGGCGATCCGTGTCGATCGGCGGTCATTCTGGTTAGCTCGCGCGAGGTTGATTTCAGCCTCCGGCACTTGATCTGCGGCAATCAATTTACGCAATTCATTAACGGACTCTTCGCCGCGAGCTTCGCTGGCGCGGGCAATCGCCAAGCGCTGCGCTCTACCCAGGTACTCCCAGTAGACCAGTGTGGTGTTTAGAAGGGTTTGCGAAACCGTAAATTCAAGATCCCCGCGCGCTGCGGACGCTTCCAGCTGCGCAGCGCGCAGCGGCGCCCCGGTAACGTCTCCCGCATTGCGCAGCAGTGGAAAACGCAACTGGAAAGTCAGTGCCCCGACACTTTGCCTCGGCGTTGCCTGGACGGGAGAGAGCGTGGACATAGTAGTCGTGTGCGTGGCCACCAGATTCGCCTGGAGACCGTTTGCAAACAACTGCGTGAACCCGGCTTGCGTACTGGTCGTGTCTGTCAGGTTGTAGCGCATGTCAAAACCACCCAGCAACAGGTTATTGCGGTCCGACAGCCTCAAAGGATCGTTGGCGCGCGTCGCGCCGCCTTGCGCGTTCAGCGTGAGATCGAACGCGCCTCCCTGGATCTGCGCCGCCCCCTGCGCCGATTCCTCCTGCGCGCGCGCAAGGAGTACGCTAGGGTTACCCGCTAACGCGAGAGACAAGGCAGAGCCCAGGCTC
>JBIJDQ010000148.1:0-5933 GCA_044344025.1 Rhodoferax sp. | reverse complement strand
ATCCAGCCAAAGTAAAGTAGGCCGCTGAGGTAGCCCACGGTTGAAAACCCGAGGATGCGGCCCAGCCAGGTTGCCGCATTGGCGCGGTGCTGGCCGGTTTCAGCCCACAGTCCAACCAGCATGGCCACGCCCATCAACAGCGTCTGCTGGATGATCAACAAGGCGACTGCCGGCACCACGTAGCTGCCGTAACCTTCTGTCGGGTTGAACAGGGCCACCATCTGGGTGGTGATGGGGTTGCGACTGGCCTGGGCTTGCGGCGCACTTTGGCCGCTGGCCTGGAGTTTTTTGATTTCCACGCCAGCTGAGACGGTGCCAACAGCTTCGGCAAAGCCAGACAACACCGCCTTGTTGAGAAGGGCGTAGCTGCCATTGGCCTCGACCGTGACCACAGCAGCGCTGCCGCGCAGCACATCACGCTTGAGGTCTTGGGGCAACAAGGCGTAGCCCTCGATCTCGCCGCGCCACATGGCTTGCTGGGCCTGCTGCTCGTCGCCAACGACCAAGCGCACGTCGATGCGCGGGCTGGCCTGGGCAAAACGCGTGATCTGGCGCGACAGGCTGCTGTGGTCCAGGTCCACCACCGCCACCGGCACGCGCGTGACGGTTTGCTCTGCATACGGCCAGGGGTAGAAAAACCCGTAAATCACCGGCGCAATCACGATCAGCAGCAACACGCCTTTGTCTGCAGCAATGGCTTTGACCGTGTCCAGCCAGGCCCGCCAGACGCCGCTTTGCGCCTGCATCAACGGCCACCCCATGTGTCAGGCTGGCTGGCACTGCGATTCAGCAAGGGGGCGCACAACAAACCTAAACCGATAGCAAATAACGCAAGCGCTAAAAGGGTTTTAGCCGAATAAGACAGGGGTGCAGCCATTTGCAGCTGTTCCATCTGTAGGCGGATGTAATGGGTGTAGGGCAGCAGTTCGGCCCAGCCGCGTGCCAGCACCGGCATGGACTGTAGGGGGAAACCCACGCCGCCAAAGGCAAACGCCGGCGCGGTGATGAAGCCTGTGGTCGACAAGGCCGTGCGCAGCGACCGTGTGGCGCTGGATGCCAGCGCGCCCATGGCCAGCGACAGCGCCAGAAAGGCCCACAGGGCCAGCAAAACCCAGGCCAGCGAGCCCGCCGGATGCCAGCCACGGCCCAGCGTCAACCAAAGCATGGCCAATGTGCCGACCAGGCCCAAACCCAGCAAGGGCCAGAGCAATTTGCCCAGCAAAGCCGCCGCTGTGCGACCCCAGTCGGCGTCTGAGCCTAGCCAGTCGGCCACGGTGCGGTCGCGCAGCTCGCGGCCTACCGACCAGGCACCGGCGGTCATTGCCAGAATGTGCAGCAGTGCGGGAATCAACGCAGCGGCCAGAAACTGCTCGTAATTGAGCGAGGGGTTGAACAGCGTCACCAGGCTGGTCTTGATGGGTTCCATCGAGACCAGCGTGGCGAGCGCAGGTTCACCGCGCTTGCGTCGCGCCGCCAGCTCCACGCCAGCTGACAGCGTGCCGACAGCGTTGCGCACATCGCGCTGGATCAGGCTTGAATGCGCACCCAGTTGGGCGTTGTGCAGCAGCGTGACCTGCGCGGCGCGGCCCTGTTTGAGGCTGCGCGCAAAGTCAGGCGGGATGCTGACCACCGCATAGACCTCGGCGCGGCGCATGGCCTGCGCGACTTCAGTGCTGTTGTCATAGGACTGCAGCACCTGCAGGCCGGGCGTGGCTTGCAGAAAGCGAATCAGCTGGCGCGACTGGGCCGAGTGGTCCTGATCCAGCACGCCAACGGGCAAGCGGTTGGGCAGGCCAGCCGAGAAGGTCCACCACAAGAGCGCCACGGCCAGCAACGGCACCCATGAAATCATCGCCAGATCCCAGCGGCTGCGCTTGAGCCAAGCAGCTTCACGGCGCGCGCTGGTGGCGAATACCTGAACCAATCCCATGGTCAATCGCGCAGCAAACGGCTCATTGAACCAGCACGCTCATGCCCGGGCGCGCGCCCTCAATCGGGGTGGCGGGCCTGGCCTGGACCTCAAAGGTACGCGCATCAAAGCCCTGGCCGGCGCGGGTGGCGCGCCAAGTGGCGAAGTCCGGCAGGGCGGCGCTGTAAAAGACCTTGAAACGCACAGTTTTGTTGCCCAGTGCGGGCAGCACGGCATCAAACTCGGCATTTTTAGCGAAGCGCTGCAAGTGGTCTTCGCGCACATTGAGCACCACCCACTGGTCTTTCAGATCGACCACGGTCACCACCGCCACGCCCTGCGGCGACAGCTCACCGACCCTGGCCAGCACCTTGGCAACTTCGCCTGCGACCGGGCTCTTAAGTTCGGTCTCGGCTTTGGCAGCTTCTGCTTCGGCCACCACCCCGGCGACTTGGCGCGCCTGCGCGTTGGCTGCGGCCTTGTCCTCGGGGCGGGCACCGATGCGCGCCATGTCGTACTGCGCCTTGGCGGTGGCCGCCTGGTCGCGCGAGGTTTTAAAGTTGGCGTCGGCTTCATCGCTTTTTTGCGCCGCCACCAGCCCTTCCCGGGCCAGGCCGTCAACGCGCCGCAGGGAAGTCTGGGCGAGATCGGCGGCGGCCTGCGCGCGCTGCCATTGCAGTCTGGCCATCTCCAGCTCTTGCGGGCGGGTGCCGTTTTGTGCCTTGTCGGCAACGGCCTGAGCCGCTTGCTGCGCGGCGATGGCTTGTGCCAGCTTGGCGGCCACTTCGGGGCTGTCGGTACGCATCAGCGTGGCACCAACGGCAATCAGATCGCCTTCTTTCACCAGCACTTCGGCAATCCGGGCTGTGACTTTGGGTGCAATGTCGGTTTCCCGGGCTTCCATCTGGCCCTGGAATACCGTTGGCGGCGGCTGCGAGGCGCGCCACACGCCGTAAGCTAGCAAGGCCACCACACCGGCTGCGGCAACGGCGATACCGATATTTTTTTTATTCATGGTCAATCCATTTTTACATCAGCGCGCTGGATGTAGCGGCTGAACTCTTCCGACAAACCGCAGCTCTCCAGCAGCCGGGCCAGCGCCATCACGTAGTCATACGCAACTTGGGCACGCTCTGTTGCCACCTTGGCCTGGTTGACCTCGGCGTCCATCAGCTCCAACGCCGTTCCTGTGCCTTCACGCAGTGCCGCCGTGCGCAGGTGCAACACCTCACGCGACAGCGCCACGCCGCTGGCGGTGGCCAAAAACTGCTGGCGCGTCTGCTCCACGCTGCGCCAGTTTTTTTCAACCAGCAAGCCAATGTCGCTGCGCGCCTGGGATTCGCTTCGCTGTGCCTGCTCAACTTGCTTGTTGGATGCGGCGGCCAGCACGTCGCGGTCGACCGCATCAAACAGGGTCCAGCGCACGCCCAGCCCGCCGATCCAGTTGGCACTGCCGGTTTGCAGCTCGCGCTGGCCAAAGGCAAACAGCTGCGGTTTTCGAAGCGCTTCCTGGCCCTGGTGCAGTTGCTCAGCCTGTGATTTTTTCGCATTCACCTTGGCCAGGCCGGGGTGCCGTAGCAGGGCCTGGTCCAGAAAATGCGGCAGCGGCTCAATCGGCTGCGTGATGACAAAAAGTGGGGTTTCGGGCTTGACGATGCCGTCTGACTTGACAGTGCGGGCCAGCGCAATTAAAGCCAGTTCCGCATCGTCCTGCGCCTTGAGGGCGTTGCGTCTGGCTTCTTCATAGGCCACCTGCGACTGCAGCCGCTCCAGCCGGGAGATCACGCCAGCCGTGAGCATTTTGGCGGTGGCCGCGTCATGCTGGCGGATGCCGTCCAGCGCGGTCTGCCGCAGCGCAGCCGCCTTGCCAGCAAGCTGCGCGCCAAAGTAGCGCTGAACCAAAAGGGTGGCCAGTTCATGGCCTGTCTTGTCAGCGTCGGCAAGCGCTTCGCTGCCCTGGGCTGCGACAAATCCCCGCACCGCGTCGCTCGCGCCACCGGCGTAAATCGGCCACACGGCTGAGATGGATTTGGTGGTGCCGGTGTCATGCCGGTTGAAGGTGTAGCTGGACGGAAACTGCGGCACAGGCAGCGGAATGGGCAGGTTTTGCAGGGGAATCGGCAAGTGCTGACTGATCTGCGTCAGCCGCTGGTTGACCGGGTCAAGGTTGACATCAAGATTGGCGTTGTAGGCATAGGCCGCTGCTGACAGGCTCACAACGGGGCCACCCAGGCCTTGGAGCCCCTGCACCTGTAGGCGCTTGCTGTCCACAGCAGCTCGGGCCGCAGCCAGCTGGTCAGAGCCACTCTTGACGCGCTCCCAGGCGGCATCAAAAGTCATGGCCTGCGGCCGGGCGTTGACCGCAGTGCAGGTCAGCAGGCACAGCGTCGCTGTCAGCAGAAAGTGGGGGGGTTTCATGGTGCCAGGATGGCGTTAAGAAAGGGTAGTGGGCAGCGGGCAGTATGGCATTTACCTTTGCTCCCCTTGTGTGGTCTGCCGCACCGACTGCCAGCACCGGGGCAAAAATAGTGGCGCGTCTGGATGCCTCATGAGGTCACACTTTCTTTCATGCCCTCGGCTTCTGCCCGTTCGCAACCTTAAAACCCAAAGGCGTCGACAGCAAAACAGCCTGGTTTTTCGGCTCGGGCCTGGCGGCACTTGCGGGCGTGAGATGGAAGACCACTTCGAAAGTTTGCAGAGTTGTACCGATCCATCCCGCCACTGTATCGGATTTTTATAACAAATCACCCTGAAGCGCATATGCAGCCTGAATAAATAGCTCACTTAGTTATAGCATTATCCGGGTTGTGCAAACCCTGCAGCAGTTGCGGATACTGGCTCAGCAAGGCCGCGTAGTCGGCATTTACCGCCGGGTCGTCGGTGCTGCACAGGCCCCGCCAAGCCACCTTGTGCTCTGAGACGATGCGGGCCGGGGAGGGTGACAAAAACAAGATGCGCTGGGCCAGGCTCAAGGCTTCGCGCAGGTCGTGGGTGACAAACAGCACGGTGGGCTGGCGCTGTGACCACAACGCATGCAGCAGGCCGCGCAGTTGCTGCGCAGTGGGCGCGTCCAGCGACTGAAACGGCCCGTCCAGCGTTTCAAAAAGCGTAGCCAACAGACAAGTTACCCGACACACTGTGCGGGCTCGTGACGAGGGGGCTGTTCCTGGCGTCACCGACCAAACTGCTTGCTTTGAGGCCACCAGATACAGAAATTTCGGGCGTCACCTGGTAGCTCAGATTCAGGCTGGAACTCACGTCACGTAGCCCTGATGTGGGTGAATACACCGCGTGGCCACTTTGGGGAGACTGCGTTGTGCTCACGCCAAAGTAAGACTGCATGTATTGCGCGTTGGCCCAAGTGGTGGAGACACCCAGGTCCAGCCGCCATTTGGGCGCTATGTCCATCGCGTAGTTTGCACCAAAGTTTGCAGTTGCCCCCTGGCTTGTGTCGCCAGACCCGTAGCGCAGCACCGAAGAAAGTCGCCAATGGCGGTCTGGCGCGTAATTCAGGAAAGCGCCATATTCCACCTTGGCATCAACACTGCCCATACCGGCAAGGGCACCGGTGGCGCTTTCCTTGCGACCAAAGTCAACACCCAGCCCCAGACCATATTGGAGGGTCGGGTCTTTGGAAAAGCTGTAGCCCACACCCCGATGGGTCCCGGCAAACCAGCCATTGGCCCATCGGTATTCCACGGCCGGCATGACAGAAGCCCTTAGCGCATCGCTGCCCGAATAGTCTGCTTTGGCGGAGACCGAGAGGCTGACTTTTCCACCCTCTCTGGCGTAATCTGGCCCTTGGAAATCCCCCTCATCCGAGGACTGAGCAGAGGCCAGCGATGCAAAGCTGAGGGCCAATACCCAAAGTGGTAATTTTTTTAAAGATGAAGACATGGTGAGGTTCTGAAGAAGTTTGAAGATGTTGAAAGTGGTGTGTCAACACGGGTGGCGGGAACCAGAGGTCGATCACCCCCAAGTCCTTTGGAAGAACCAGAATGTGCCCAAGGCCATCGACACATAT